>JAFMSB010000251.1 GCA_017353815.1 Methylocapsa sp.
ATATGGTCGAGGGCGACCTGCGCCGCGAAGTTGCGATGAACATCAAGCGGCTCATGGATCTTGGCTGCTACCGCGGGCTCCGCCACCGCAGGCAATTGCCGGTGCGCGGCCAGCGCACCCACACCAACGCCCGCACGCGCAAAGGCAAGGCCAAGCCCATCGCCGGCAAGAAAAAATAGCGCTTCCCACGCGGTGGATTCCGGGCCCGGCGCTTGCGCTATGATGATGGGCGATTAAGGAAGAATATATGGCAAAGGAAATTACCCGCGTACGCCGCCGCGAGCGCAAAAACATTGCTTCCGGGGTTGCCCATGTTAGCTCGACCTTCAATAACACAATGGTGACGATCACCGATGCGCAGGGAAATACGATCGCCTGGTCGTCGGCCGGGACGATGGGATTTAAGGGGTCGCGCAAATCGACGCCCTATGCCGCGCAGATGGCGGCCGAAGATTGCGCCAAAAAAGCGGCGGAGCATGGGATGCGAACGCTCGAAGTGGAGGTCTCGGGGCCCGGATCGGGGCGGGAGTCGGCTCTTCGCGCGCTGCAGGCCGCAGGGTTTACGGTGACGTCGATCCGCGATGTCACGCCGATACCGCACAATGGCTGCAGGCCTTGCAAGCGGCGCCGTGTCTAGCGCGCACAGACGAAGCCGCAAACGCGCCTCTTAATTACTTGATTGGTGCGGTTCTTGCATTGCTGCCCGTCAATTTGATCAAGAAAGGTCCAGCCGTGATCCAGAAGAATTGGCAGGAACTTATCAAGCCAAACAAGCTCGAAGTGACTTCGGGCGACGGGCCAGGACGAATCGCCACGGTCGTCGCCGAGCCGCTCGAGCGCGGCTTTGGCTTAACTCTTGGCAATGCGTTGCGCCGGGTTCTGTTGTCCTCGCTGCAGGGGGCAGCGATAACCTCGGTGCATATCGACGGCGTCTTGCATGAGTTCTCCTCGATTCCGGGGGTGCGCGAGGATGTGATCGACATCGTGCTCAATATCAAGGACATCGCGCTCAGGATGCCGGGCGAGGGTCCGAAGCGCATGGTGTTGCGCAAACAAGGCCCCGGCAAAGTCACGGCAGGCGACATTGGCACCACCGGCGATATCGCAATTCTCAATCCCGGTCTCGTCATTTGCACCCTCGATGATGGTGCCGAGATAAGGATGGAGTTTACGGTCAACACGGGCAAGGGTTATGTTCCGGCCGACCGCAACCGCGCGGAGGACGCGCCGATCGGCTTGATCCCAATCGATAGTCTCTACTCGCCGGTCAAAAAGGTGAGCTATCAGATCGAGAACACGCGCGAGGGCCAGATTCTCGATTACGACAAGCTCACCATGCAGGTGGAAACCAATGGATCCATTTCGCCAGAAGATGCGATCGCGTTTTCGGCCCGCATTCTCCAGGACCAGCTTGGCGTCTTTGTCAATTTTGAAGAGCCGCGCCGCGTGGAGGCCGCGCCTTCCATTCCCGAGCTTGCCTTCAATCCCGCTTTGCTCAAAAAGGTCGACGAGCTCGAGCTCTCGGTGCGCTCCGCAAACTGCCTCAAGAACGACAACATCGTCTATATCGGCGATCTTATTTTGAAGACCGAGGCGGAGATGCTCCGCACGCCAAACTTCGGCCGCAAGTCGCTCAACGAAATCAAGGAGGTCTTGGCGCAAATGGGCCTCCATCTCGGGATGGATGTCCCAGGCTGGCCGCCCGAGAATATCGACGAGCTCGCCAAGCGTTTCGAGGAGCATTACTGATGCGAGATTTTCTCGCATAAACAAGTGTGGAGCGGCCGTACCTTGGCACGGCGGCCGCGCAATCAAGGAAGAGCGCCATGTATCACGGGCACGCAAAGCGCCGCTTCGGCCGCACGCATGAGCATCGCAACGCGATGCTTGCAAATCTCTGTCAGGCACTCATCAAGCACGAGCAAATCGTGACCACTTTGCCCAAGGCAAAGGATTTGCGCCCGGTTGTCGAAAAACTGGTGACGCTCGGCAAGCGCGGCGATCTTCATGCGCGAAGGCAGGCGATTGCGCGGCTTCGCGATGTGGCGCTCGTCAATAAGCTTTTTGCCGTCCTTGGCCCGCGTTACAAGGAGCGGCATGGCGGCTATACGCGCGTCTTGAAGGCGGGCTTCCGCTATGGCGATAATGCGCCGCTCGGAGTGATCGAGTTCGTCGATCGCGACCTTAATGCCAAGGGCTTGGATTCGGGCCCGGCGCCATCGGCTGAAGAAACTCCGGCGAGTTAGACGTGCTCATTCAATGCAACTGAGCGCAGGTTTCTCATTTGGCCGAGCCTGCCGCGTTTGAGCAACCCATGAGCACGCTCGCTCCCCGCTTGCTGCTTGCGCTGCCCGCCTTGCTTGTGGCTGCGCAAATCGTTGCACCGGCTTGCGCTTTTGCCGACACTGTGCGGCAGGTCCCCTCATCCCAGGCCGGCGAGACCCTTCTCTCTTACGCACCGGTCGTCCGGAAGGCGGAGCCCGCCGTTGTCAATGTGTATGCTTCGCGCACCGAACCCAGGCCCCAAAGCCCCTTCTTCGATGATCCCATCTTCCGCCGCTTTTTTGGCGATGGCGGCCGGCCAGGGGGGCCGACCGCGCGCTCGCTCGGTTCGGGTGTTCTCGTCGATTCATCGGGCCTTGTGGTGACCAATTTTCACGTCGTCCAGGGCATGACGAATGTGAAGGTCGCCCTTTCCGACAAGCGCGAGTTCGACGCCGCCATTATCTTGCGCGATCAGAGGACGGACCTCGCCGTCCTGAAGTTGCGAGGCGGCGACGGATTCCCGGTTATGGAGCTTGGCGATTCGGACGTGCTCGAAGTGGGGGATCTCGTGCTGGCGATCGGCAATCCTTTTGCGGTCGGGCAGACGGTGACTCAGGGGATCATCTCTGCGCTCGCGCGCACTCAGGTTGGAATCACGGACTATGGATTTTTCATCCAGACCGATGCCGCGATCAATCCCGGCAATTCGGGCGGTGCGCTCGTCGATATGCGGGGAAAGCTTATCGGCATCAATTCCGCCATCTATTCGCAGACCGGAAGCTCGATTGGGATTGGCTTTGCGATACCGGTCAATATGGTGAAAAGCGTGATCGCCGCAGCCAAACGCGGGCGCCATTCGGTACGCCGTCCGTGGCTCGGCGCGAGCCTTCAGATCGTGTCACATGAGATCGCCGATTCGCTCGGCCTCGAGCGGCCGGCGGGCGCTCTCGTCGCCGATATCTCGGCCGGGGGCCCGGCGGCCGAGGCGGGATTGCGGCGCGGGGATCTGATCACGGCCATCGATGGCCAAGCGGTCGAGGATCCGGAGGCCCTCGGCTACCGCTTGGCGACCAAGCCGCTCGGCGGCACGGCAACCTTCGCCTTTCTTCGCGACGGCAAGCCTTCTAGCACAACAATCAGGCTTGTCCCCGCGCCCGAAATTCCTCCCCGCGACCCGATTAGGCTCACCGGAGACTCGCCTTTTTCGGGCATGACCGTGGTCAATGTCTCGCCCGCAGTCTCGGAAGAATTGTCGATCCGCGGGGCGAGCGAGGGTGTCGCGGTCAGCGATATCCAGGAAGGATCAAAAGCGGCAATGGTGAATTTTCAAAAGGGCGACGTGATCTTGGCAATAAACGACGATCCGGTCCGCTCGACGCGCGAATTGGAAATGGCAGCGCGTATCCCTCATGACGTTTGGAAATTGACGATCCGCCGCGGCGGCGAGACCATCACCACCATGATTGGCGGTTGAGCCGCTTCCCATTTTGCCATTTCTATGCAGCTGAGCTTTCGCTAAGGCCCTCTGGTTTTGGAGCGGGCTTTATGCCCGCTCCGAAGGGGTCAATGCAAAAATGAGGTAAGCAAGGATTGCAATCAGCAGGAGCGCATCCGCG
>JAFMSB010000252.1 GCA_017353815.1 Methylocapsa sp.
CTTGCGGCGGCGACACTCCTCATTTGCGCCCAGCTCGCTGCTGCGCAGGAGACTGGCCACGCGAATAGCCAGCAGCCCGAGATGCTGGGCCTACCTCAAAGCCAGCCCGGAGCAGTGAAACGGGCAGGAGGACAGACGGGAGCTGAGTCAGCCGAGCACCGCTCGGTCAGCCCTTTGTCCTCCGAGCAGAGAGCAGAGCTTCAGCGCGCCATCATGGGAAGCAATATCCATAGGGCTGACCGCGCCAGCTCCTCTCTATCCGTCGGAACGCGAATACCCGATAGCCTGCGCATTTATGACGTTCCGGAGAGGGTTGCTGACGTTCTCCCGCAATTCCGGGGGTTCAAATACGTCGTTGTTCAAAGCGAATTGATCATCATCGATCCGGGGACGCTCGAGGTCGCTGCGGTGCTTCCAATGTGATGGCGGAAGCAAGCAAAGCAGCGGGGGCGCCGCAGGCAATTTCCGTATCTCTTCCCAAAGTGGTTGCAGGCCCATCTTTATCGTTGGCCATAGTGTTGCCCTCCTACGATTGGCGGCCCTGAAAAAGTGAGAAGTGAAAAGCGCCCGGCCTCCGATGGCATTGCCAAGGAAAGTTGTCTTGCTGAACCCGATGCATTCCGTTTCAAACCGCATTCGATCCGCCGCGAGCAGCGACGAGCTGGTTGAGCGATTCTATTTTGCGTCACGTTACGCGGAGCGCCGCTCCGATAGCCGCATCTGCGACTTTACCTTCGGGAACCCCCATGAAATGCCGCTGCCGGCGCTCGTCGAGTCTATTCGGCGCCATGCGGTCCCTCGCAACGACAACTGGTTCGCGTATAAGACAAGCGAAGCCGAGCCGCAGTCGTATTTGGCCGCGAGTCTATCGCGCGAGCTCTCGCTTTCCTTCGAGCCAGAGGACATCGCGCTGACGAATGGGGCTTTTGCTGCGATATCGGTCGCATTTCGTCTTCTGCTCGATGCCGGAGATGAGGCAATCTTCGCCACCCCTGCATGGTTCAGCTACGAGCCGATCTTACTGGCCGCGGATTCGGTACCTAAAAAGGTGCATTTGCAAAATGGAAGCTTCGATCTCGATTTGGAAGCCATCGAGCGCGCAATCACAGCCCGCACACGCCTTGTGATCGTGAACACGCCACATAATCCGACGGGGCGCATTTACAGCGGCGAAACGCTCGCCGCTCTCTCGCAGATTTTGACCCGCGGATCGCAGCATACTGGCCGGCCTATCTTCTTGCTTTCCGACGAGCCTTACAGGCGCATCCGTTTCGATGGCCGCGGTTTCACCAGCCCCGGGCGGACCTATCCGTGGACGGTCGTGACATACAGCTATGCCAAGGTTACACTCGCGCCTGGTCTGCGGCTTGGTTATTTGGCCGTTTCGCCGCTCATGCCGCGCGCGGAGAGGGAGGCCCTCCGCGGCCATATGTTTGCCGCTCAAATGGCGCTGGGCTGGTGCTTTCCAAATGCAATCTTGCAATACGCCCTTGCCGATATCGATGCGCTGAGCTGCGATATTGCAGCGCTCACCACAAAACGGGACTGGATGGCGGGTGTTCTGGAAAAAGCGGGATATGAGCTGCTCCGGCCCGAGGGGACCTTCTACATGTTTTGCAAGTGCCCCGGCGGCGATGCCGGACGGTTTTGGAGTTTTCTCGCCAGCCGCGATGTCTTTGTGATCCCGGGGGGCTTGATGGGCGCCCCAAAACATTTTCGAATCTGTCTGACCGCTTCCCCGGGCATGATCGAGCGCAGTCTTCCCATTTTTGCAGAGGCCATTGAAATCATGCGTAATTGATGAGCTGGCCGGCAAAAAATGTGCCGCTGCCTTTGGGAGCCGCCGCAATCCGGTAGGCCGCGTTGCCGCGCGGTCTTGCGATTTCCGCGCGCAGCCCTTAAACGCAGCAGAGGCCGCCGCCAGTCTGCCGGGCGGTATTCCTACCTCACTCATCCGGATCGACCATGACACTTCTGGGAACGGCAATGCTTGGATTGAACGCCCCGGGGCTCCTTGCCGGTAAAAGGGGTTTGATCATGGGAGTGGCCAATAACCGCTCGATTGCCTGGGGGATTGCTAAGGCCGCCCGCGAGGCCGGCGCCGAGCTTGCTTTCACCTATCAAGGCGAATCGCTGGAAAAAAGGGTCCGGCCGCTAGCGAAGGAACTGGACGCTAAGGTCGTTGGCGATTGCGACGTTACGGACACAAATGCTTTAAACTCCGCATTTCAAGAACTCGCGCGCATATGGGGGGCGCTCGACTTTGCCGTGCATTGCGTCGCCTTCTCGGACAGAGATCAGCTTACAGGCAGATATATTGATACGACCGCAGATAATTTTGTGACCTCGCTCCTTATCTCATGCTATTCATTTACCGCCATCGCTCAGAGGGCAGAGAAACTCATGCCCAACGGCGGCGCGATGTTAACTCTTACTTATTACGGGGCTGAAAAATGGATGCCGCACTATAACGTCATGGGGGTTGCCAAGGCGGCTCTCGAATCAAGCGTGCGTTATCTCGCTGCGGATCTTGGCGAGCGCAATATTCGCGTCAATGCGATCTCGGCGGGGCCAATCAAGACCTTGGCGGCTTCGGGGATTGGCGATTTTCGTTACATCCTCAAATGGAACGAATATAACGCACCGCTGCGCCGTACGGTCACGATCGAGGAGGTGGGCGAAACTGCGGCCTTCCTGCTGTCGCCAATGGCGCGCGGAATCACCGGCGAGATCCTCCATGTCGATGCCGGTTATCACATCGTCGGCATGAAAAATCCGGCCGCGCCCGATATTTCGGTCCAGGGCCAGGGATAACGGAAGTCAGTGCCGATCGAGGCGCGCAATGAGACTCGATGTGTCCCAGCGCCCGCCCCCCATCATTTGAATGTCGGCGTAAAACTGATCGACCAGAGCCGCAACGGGGAGCGAAGCGCCATTCCGGCGCGCTTCATTCAAGCACAAAGCAAGATCCTTGCGCATCCAGTCTACCGAAAAACCGAAATCGAACTTCCCCGCGGCCATGGTCTTGTGACGGTTGTCCATCTGCCACGATTGTGCCGCGCCTTTGCTGATGATTTCGACAGCGGCGTTTGGGTCAAGGCCCGCACGCTTGGCGAAATGAAGGCCTTCGGCAAGACCTTCGACGAGCCCAGCAATACAAATCTGGTTGATCATTTTGGTGAGTTGGCCGCTGCCTGCAGGTCCCATCAGCCGACAAGCGCCGGCATAACAGCCAATGACCGCCTGCGCCCTCACAAAATCCTCGGCTCTTCCTCCGCACATGACGCTAAGAGTCCCAGTTTCGGCCCCAGCTTGGCCGCCGGAGACAGGCGCATCCAGAAAACCCGCGCCCCGCGCCTGCGCAGCCCCGTAAAGCTCGCGTGCGATTTCGGCAGAGGCGGTTGTGTGATCAACAAAAATCGCCCCTTCGCCGAGGCCTACGAAAGCCCCGTTCTCTCCCATCGTCACGGCGCGCAGATCGTTGTCATCACCGACACAGGCGAAGACGAAATCTTGGCCCTTGGCAGCATCGCGCGGCGTTGGCGCAGTCCGGCCGCCAAACTCATTCACCCATTTTTGTGCGCGAGCGGCGGTGCGGTTATAGACCGTGACCTCATAGCCTCTCTTCTGGAGATGGCCGGCCATGGGATAGCCCATGACGCCAAGGCCAAGAAATGCGGCTTTTGCCATCCTTCCCCCTAGCACAACTCAAAGGCGGCTAGTTTCCTGATTCCGAAGTTTTGATGAGTTTGGTCTGCGTGCCGGCGATTTTCATAGCGGCCCGGCAGAAGCGCTTGATCGATGAGAGGATGTCGTCTGCGGCCTTGGTCCAGCGGAAGGTTTTGGGTCGTCGCTGACGGTGTTGATGCAGT
>JAFMSB010000029.1 GCA_017353815.1 Methylocapsa sp.
ACGAAGACAATTCGATCGTCTTCCGCGATCCCGTGATGCCGCCTTTCCTGGATGAAGTTGTCTTGAGCCAATTGAGACTCGGGAGTTCGATTCTTGACGTGAAACTGCAGCGCCACGGCCATGACGTGACTCTAAACTTATTGCGTCGCAAAGGGGATGCGAAAGTGATGTTGGTTAAGTGACCGGCCGGTACAATATATTCATCACGGTCTTTTGTGATCCTATAGCTCAATTTCAAATCGCGGTGAGGCGCGAGAACCATTGCACGCAAGCCGCGTTTTTCAGCTGCTAAGGGCAAAATCAGCTGGGAGGGCAAAAAGGGATTGAGGCAATGAGCATTCTTAAACCCATACTTCTCGTCCCGGCCAGGATCGCGTTTTTCGGCCTCCTTAAGGCCGCGCTCTTCATCTATATCCTTACTCTTCCGGATACGCCGCATGCTGTCCCGGACAGCGATGGCTTCAAGGGCGCCGTGGCCTCCAACGCGGCGGGAGCCCGTCTCGCGCCGGAGAATTTCGAGCCTCATGCGCTCTCCAGCTGAGGTGCGGGCTTCAAAATTGATCGCCGCCCGATCTGCTGTTCCTGGAACCGCGTGCGATGAAAACAGTTTGGTCGTTCGCGATGGAAACTTGCCACAGCGCCCAATCGCCGGAAATCATCATGGAGAGCAACATGCCTGACGTCAAGCCGATGAAGGAAATTTCGCAAGACTTCGCCGATGATCTTGTAAAGCTGCGCGAGGATATCGCGAGGCTGGCTGCGACGGTGTCCGAGCTTGCGGGCTCGCAAGCATCGGCCGCGAAAAGCACGGTCATGGATACGGTCGATACCGCCAAGCAGAAAATTTCGGAAGGCGCGGCGGATATGCAAAGCCGCGCGCGCGGAATGAGCTCCGACATCGGCGCTGCGATCGAGAGCAATCCTTTCGTTGCGGTTCTGACGGCGCTTTGCGCAGGTCTCTTGATCGGGATGATGAGCGGCGCGCGCCGATGAGTTCGCTTGTCAAGCATCTGGCATCTGAAGCGGCCGAGCCTTTCGAGCGCCTCTTCGCCCAGATCGTGCGAAAAGGCGTCCCGCTCTTTGCCGCCGTCGCTTGCCTTGCGACAAGCGCCGTCTTCCTGACGTTTGCATTGGCCGATTTCTTGCACAGGACGACGGGTGCCGAGGCCGAGGCAGCGATCATTGGCGGGGTCTACCTTTGCGCCGCGATCATCGCTTTCGTGATCGTGGCGAGAAGAAAGAATGCCTTGCCGAACGCGGGCCGCGGCCTGCCGGATGCGCGCGGGGAATCGCGCCCGCGGCCACTCGAATCGGAGGCCAGGCAGCTTGCTCCCGAGCCCAAACAAACGAGCGACTTTTCACGGCAGATCGACGGCATAATCGCGCCCGTCCTCAACATTCTGCATGATGCGGGACTTGAGCGCGAGCGCGCAATGCTCGCGGCCGGCGCTGCGACTGCCAAGGAACTTAAGCCGGTTGTTGGCGTAGCTTTTGCCATTATCACCGGCATCCTCATCGGCCGCAGGCTGAGTAAGCGGCCATAGCCGCTTGGGCGGCCGCTCTCTCGGCCCGAAGCCGTTTGGTTCCGGGGCCGCTAACGCGTTGATCTGGCAAGTTCCCGCTCGCGGCCAGAGCAATTTCAAACTCTCTCCATTCGACACGGGAAGGCCGAAAAGGCCCAGGGCCGGTGGTTTGAGGCCTGCACGCCGTTGGAACCACAACCGCTGCTGCTGTTCCCGGCTCAGCCCAGGCCCGCCCGAGAGACCCGGCATCTGTTTAGCGTGAGCAACCAACCATGTTCCAGCAGAATCAATTTGCAACCAAGTTGACGCCTGTGCGTTTAAGACGCCGAAGGGGGAAAAACAAGGGCCATTAAAAACATGGGACAACTTGACCTTATCTACAAGTCACCCGCGGTAAAACCTGCGAAACCGGCAGGTAGACTGGTCGTCGTCTCCAATCGTGTGATGTTACCTGCGTCCTCGAAGGAGCCTGCGGCCGGCGGGCTCGCGGTCGCGCTTGCCGCGGTGCTCAAGGCCCGGGGCGGCCTTTGGTTTGGATGGTCCGGTAAGACGGGCGACAAAGCCGACGCGAATCTCCAGGTTCGGACTGCAGGTCCGCTAACATTTGCGACCTGTGATCTCCCGCAATCCGACATCGACCACTATTATTGCGGTTTTGCCAACCGGACTCTGTGGCCGGTCTGCCACTACCGGCTTGATCTTGCCGATCTCTCGGAAAGCAATGCCGCGGCCTATTTCCGCGTGAACGAGCGGTTTGCCAGTCAGCTTCAAAGGCTCCTTCGCCCCGACGATATAATTTGGGTGCATGACTATCATCTCATTCCGCTCGCGCATTTCCTGCGCCAGCTCGGCTGCGCCAACCGCATCGGTTTCTTTCTCCATGTACCCTGGCCCGGACCGGCGATTGCGAGTGCTCTGCCTTGTTATCAGAGGCTACTTCGCTCCTTTGGAGCCTACGATGTTGTTGGCTTCCAAACCCAAATGGACGCCGAGCATTTCCGCGATTGCATCTTAAAGGCAAACGCTGGATTGGCGGTCGGCGGCACTTTGTGCGAGATCGATGGCCATTGGCTCCGGTCCGGCGCTTTCCCGATTGGCATCGGCACGGAAGCCTTCGCGAAAGAAGCCCGCAATGCTGAAAGGACCGCCGCTTTTAAGCGCGTGCTCGCCGAACTCAATCAGCGCGATCTTATAATCGGGGTCGACCGGCTCGATTATACGAAGGGACTGAAACATCGCGTAAAAGCATTCGGAGCCTTCCTTGATCGCGCCTCGGCAGAGGTGCGCAGGCGAACCTCGCTGCTCCAGGTCACACCAAAGTCGCGTTCGGAGATTCCCGAATATGAGCGTATGCAGTGCGAACTCGCGGAGGAGGTTGGCCGCATAAATGGCAAATTCGGCGACGTCGATTGGACCCCAATCCGCTACATCAACAAACCTCTGCGTCCCGCCGCACTCGCAGGACTCTACCGCATGTCTTGCGCCGCACTTGTTACGCCACTGCGCGACGGCATGAATCTTGTTGCCAAGGAATATGTGGCCGCGCAAGCGCCCGACAATCCCGGCGTGCTCATCTTATCGCAATTCGCGGGCGCTGCCGAGGAGCTCAAGAGTGCCCTTGTGGTAAACCCCTACGATGTCGAGGCGACGGCCGATGCAATCGTGCAGGCCGTTGCAATGCCGCTGGAGGAGCGCAAAGAGCGGTGGCAGGCGATGATGACGGCGCTGCGCGCCAACACTGTTCACGACTGGGCGTTTAATTTTCTTGAAGCGTTGATGGAGGGCGCGGAAGCAAACCCATTCGCTGCCCGAAAGGAATATGCGGACGTCCCAGGGCCCGCGGGCGTGAGCCGGCCCGATCGGGTTCCCGTTGCGCCATGGCGGATTGCGGGCGCGGAACCGGCGATTTCCATCAAGCCGCCGCCCGCTTTTTCGAAAATACCAGGAATGCGCGCGGGACCTATTCCAGCGGTTTCGAAAGCTTTGAGTAAGGCGCCGCCAGTGGTTCCCGCGCGGTCCGGCAAATAGCAATGAAAGAGCGGCGCCGGAAGAGCCAAGATAACGGCGGAACCAATCTCGCCTTCATTGGTTAGCGGGCAGCGGCGTTTTGAAGGCTGCTTAGCCTTTACCGAAAGGAGACGACCTATGGATTGGAATCGGATCGAAGGTAACTGGAAACAGTTCAAAGGCAAGATCAAGGAGCGCTGGGGCAATCTCACGGACGATGACCTTGACAAGATTGCCGGACAGCGAGACCAGTTCGAAGGCATGATCCAGCAACGCTACGGGATCACCAAGGATGAGGCACGCAAGAAGGTCGACGAGTGGATGACGAAGCAATAAACGCCCTCAATTCGCTCATCACAGGATGGGGCCGCGTCACTTTCGACGCGGCCCTTTCTCTTGGAAAAGTAGCCGCGCCAAGAGCTTGCTGCAGCTTGTCTTCAGCATCATTCACAATTGCGTAGCTAAGGAACCTGGTTTTCACGCATCTGTTAGACGAGCGGGAACCACTAAGGAGTAAATGCAATGCTTTCAACGATCCTTATTATCGTGCTCGTCCTGCTGTTGATCGGCGCGCTGCCCGCGTGGCCCTACAGCACCTCCTGGGGTTATGGGCCGGGCGGCCTGCTTGGCACCGTTTTGATCGTGGTTGTGATACTGGCTTTGCTTGGACGGATATAGGCTAAGCGCCAGTTGTGTTTATCCAACGCGGGCAGCGAGCGATGGGCCGTGCCCCGGCTTGCGCCCGCTGCCAGAACTCTAGTCTAGCAGTTTGCTGAAAAACCGCGAGAATTGCGGCTCCGACTCGTTTGGTCGGAACGCGTGGGGAGTTTTGGTTCGCTTTGCACAGAGTCCTCCTACGCAGCGATCAATTTGGGAATGCGGATGAGGTTGTAGGCGATCAGGCTGAGCAGGAAGCCGGCGCCGGCGCTGGCAATCCCGCGATGCTTGGTCTTGCGCATGGTGCCGTGTTGCTTGCCCCAGCCGAAAATGCATTCGATCATTGCACGGCGCGTCTGTGACATGGAGTAGCCTTCATGCCGCGTGGTGCGGCCATCGATGGCGCTCTTGCGCGGCTTTCCGGTCTTAGTGGGGCTGTTGTTCTGAGCCACATGCGGTGTGACGTTGGCGGCGCGCAGGGCTTCGACATGATCGGACGTATCATAGGCCTTGTCTTCGCCGGCCGTGATGGCGCGGCCAGCCGCTTTGGCGATGGCTTTGAGCATGCTCTCCGACGCGCGCCGTTCGGCCGTCCCATTGGCTTTCGTCACCTTGCCGGCCACCGCGAGCCCGTTGCGGTTCTCCATGGTGACATGGCCCATATAAGAAAGTTTCGCCTCGCGTCCCGCCGCCTTGCGATAAAGCCGGCTCTCCGGATCGGCGTCGCTTTCATGGCTGTCGTTGGTGCGCTTTTGCCCATGAAAGTTCGTGCCGTCGCCCGCATCGCTCCCGTCCTTGGGGCGAAAGCTCTTCTGCGAGGCCCAGGCTTCGATCAGGGTGCCGTCCACCGAAAAGTGCTCGTCCGACAACAAAGGCTTCACCTGCGGGTGGTTGAGAAGCTTGGTCATGAACTTCGTAAAAATATCGCCTTCCTGCAGCCGCTCGCGATTCTTCGTGAAGCTGGTTGGCACCCAGACCGGATCGTCCGGCGCAAGGCCGGCAAACCAGCGGTAGAGGAGATTGTAATTCAATTGCTCCATCAACTGCCGCTCCGACCGGATCCCGTAGAAGGCCTGGAGCAGCAGCGCGCTCAATAACTGCTCCGGAGGCACCGAGGGACGGCCCTCGCTCGCGTAGAGCTTTCCCAGACTATGGCTCAGGTCCTTGAGCACCTCACGAACGAGTTCGCGTAACTTGCGCAGCGGATGGTTCGTCGGCACCCGCTTCTCCGGCGAGATGTAGGAAAACAACCCGCCTTGATCTTGAAACTGTCCCCATGCCGCCCACCAAAGCCGAATCACGATAAAGAATATGAATCACAGCCGGTGCCTCACAGCGAGGACTTTTTCAGCAAACTGCTAGTCGAGCGGGCTCAGAATGAGGGCGAGGTTCTTGATCTCCACGACTTTGACGCGCACGCCCGGGCCGAGATGGTCAATGCGCGCGCTCGCCGCCAGGCGCGCCTGCCATGGCGTGCCCGACCAATAGATAAAGCCTTCCGTCTTGGTCACCTGTTGCGTTGTCACGAGCTCGCGCCCGATAAGGTCGCTGCTCTTGTCCTCCTTTATACCGGCGTTTTGAAACGCCTGGAGCGGCCTCCGCCCGAAGATCGCGATCACAAGGCTGAGGGTGGCGCATAAGGCAAGCCCTTCCAAAAATCCGGGCTCCCAGCCGGCGAGATGCAAAATTCCGCCTTGCCATCCCGAAAGGTAAAGGATGGCGCTTGCGCCAAGCGCTCCTGCGGCCAAGAACATCAAGGGCGAAAGCCCGATGACAAAGACGTCGATACCGAGCAGAACGAGACCGGCGATAAAAAAAATTGTCGCCGGATTGCCAATCCCTTCCATCTTTTGCTCTCTTGATGATGCCAAGGCGCGCCGCGCATTCGTGCGCGATGCTCAGCGGCCCTAAAGGCAATGCGGCGCGGGCCGCCGGCAATTTAATACCCAAAGCGGTTATGACTGGGTAGCTCGGGAGAGCAAAAATTCCATTTGTAAAGATGAATTGTGATGAAGAATATGCTTATTGCGGCCGCGGCGACGATCGCGGCGCGGCCGGCGTGCCGGGCACTTTCGTTACTGCAAAGGCAGTCTTATTTGCCGAATTACTCAGTTGTCCGAAACCCGCCCAAAACCTTACAAGCCTATGGACAAAGAACAGTGCGCGGCCAGGTAAGATTGGCTGCAATGTTTGTCCGATCAGATCCGGTTGACGGCGGCGCGCCCGTGCCGTGCGGCCTGGGTTAATTCCGCGAGCGATCCTGCGCAAATCGAAGCTCTGGTGGCGAGCAATCAATCTATGCCCGCGAGCCGGGCCGGTCAACGCGCCGCGCAGATCGAGGCCTGTCACCGGAACAGGCATCTTTATGCGCTTCTTGAAGCAGAGGCCAGTTCGGTCGAGGTTCCGCGCTACAAAATCCCGGGAAAATCGCTGCGCTTTAAAATCGCCGCGAGCTTTATCCCATGGCGGCCCAAATTTTCCGCCGCGCCTTCCTCGCGATCAACCACAACCAAGGCCCGATGGACCCGGGCCTGCGGGCATTCGCTCATCATCCCTTCGATTGCTTTAAGTATCGAGCCGCCGGTCGTAGCCACATCATCGACCATGAGCACTTCGCCCTGGCGCAAATGCCCGTCGATACGTTCCCGCGCGCCATGCGCCTTTTGCTCTTTGCGGACAAAAAACGCGCCGACCGGATAGTCTTTAAGGTGGCTCATCGCCGCAACGGCCGCGACAATCGGCACCGCGCCCATTTCAAGGCCGCCAATCGAAGCAATTTCGAGCCGCTTCATATATTCGACGATTATGCCTCCGATGAGCGCGGCTCCTTCGGGAAGCAGCGTCGTTTGGCGAAGCTGAAACAGATAGGTGCTCTGGGCTCCTGATGACAATGTGAAAGCGCCGGTTTTGAGCGAATACTCGCGGATCAATTCCTGCAGCCGGAGCCAGCGCGAATCGGCCCGGCCCGCAACGTCTTCGGCGTGGGCATGAACCTGTGGTTGGGCCGGTCGAGCCATTATCCCGCCTGCTGCTTCTGGCGAGCCCGTGCCAATTGCGCGTGAGAGCTGAGGTTGCGCTCGAAGCATAATGTTTTGCAATGACAACGCAATGGAAACGGGCGCGGGCTTGAAGGGGCGCGTCTCACAGGACGCCGCCCGCGCAATATATTGATTTCCACTGGGCTCGACGAGGGCGCGGCAATAATTACCTTATTGAGCGCGGATGCCGCATGCCGCTAGCGACGGCAACGCTTAAGCAAAAGGAGCGAGTCATGTCAGTCTTTGGATCGGCGCCCGATTTCGACCTTAGCCTTAGCCGCACACTTGCGCACAATTGGTGGGTTATCGCGGCGCGCGGCGTTTTGGGGCTCCTCATCGGCCTCATCGCCTTTCTCTTCCCGGGCCCAACCTTGTTGTCCCTCGTCGGCCTCTTCGCGCTCTATCTCATCATCGATGGCGGCTTTGCGATTGCCGCCGCGGTCCGAGCAGGACAACGGGGTAAGCGCTGGGGATTTCTCACCTTCGAGGGCATCGTCGGCATTGTGGCGGGAGTCCTTGCCGCTGCCATGCCCGGACTGACGGTGCTCGTATTTGTCGGCCTGCTCGCGGCCTGGGCGATCGTTTCGGGTGTGCTGGAGTTGCGGGCAGCCTATCAGTTGACCGAAGATCATGGACGCTGGTGGCTGGCGTTGGGCGGCGTGGTATCGCTGGTCTTTGGAATTGCGCTGGTTGCCGCGCCGATATTTGGGGCTCTGGTGGTGAGCTGGTGGGTTGGCGCCTATGCGACGCTTTTTGGGGCAAGCATGCTGGTGCTTGCCTATAAGTTGCGTGCGCGGCAGCAGGGCGGGATTGCGGCCGGGTGAAGCCTCTGCATCACGCCTTTCGGACGCCGGGGTGCTTGCTGCTCCCCGGCGGTTAATGTCTTTTTGCCTTGAGTTTTTGCAGCGCCTGCGCGCAGCCAACGGTCATCTCATTCTTGTTTGCTTTGAGGCATTTAATGATCCGGCCGCCGCCTGGCTCGATGCCCGGGCAAAGCCGCTTGATGTCGCTCATACAGTAGGTCCGCAAATCCTCAAGCTCTCGCGATTTGACGGGACCCGCAAGAATGAAAGATGCGATGACGGCTGCGGATAAAAAACGTGCTGGCATTTGCCACCCCTTGGCCGAGCCGCGAATAGCGCGCGCGAGGAAGGCGTCAGGCTTTGGCATTGGCAGCCGGACGCCGCCCGCCTATAGGCTCACAAAAAGCTTTGTGGATCAATGTCGATCCCAACCCGCACGCTGCCCCTTTCCTTTGGTCCTGCTTTGAGCCAAGCGCGCAAGAATGCCTGCAGATCGGCGGAGCGGGGCGCCCGGGCAAGGAGCCGGTAGCGGTGGCGCCCGCGAATGACAGCGATCGGCGCTTCGGCCGGGCCGAGCAAGCTGAGCTCGCTTTCTTTGGCAAGGCTGCCAGCGGGCGCCAGCCGCCAGGCGTCCGAGGGCGGAAGTTCATAGGCGGCTTTTAGGAGCGCGCGCGCATGGGATTGGGCCGCAGCATTGTCCTTTGCCGAGACGATAATCGCCGCGAGGCGCCCGAATGGGGGCAGGCCCGCGCGCCGGCGCTGGCGGGTTTCCTCCTCGTAAAAGCGCTCACTATCGCCCGACAAAAGCGCGCGAATGACCGGATGGCCGGGCTGCCATGTCTGGATGAGGGCGCGTCCCGCGGTTTCGAATCGTCCCGCGCGCCCAGCCACTTGCTGGAGCAGCTGAAAAGTGCGCTCGGCCGCGCGCGGATCGCCCGATGTCAACCCAACATCCGCATCAATGACGCCAACGAGCGAAAGATGCGGGAAGTTATGACCCTTGGCGGCAAGCTGCGTGCCGACGATAATATCGCATCCCCCGCGTTCGATGGCCTCGATTTCCGTGTGAAGGCACTCCGCGCTGCCGGGCAAATCCGATGAAAGGGCGAGAATTTTCGCGCCCCGGAACAGCGTTTCCGCTTCCTCCGTAAGCCTCTCAATGCCGGGTCCGCAAGCGGCAAGCGAATCGGAGGCCTCGCAGGATGGACAAATACCCGGCTTGTGCTCGGCATGGCCGCAGTGGTGGCACATAAGCGCCTGGCGGAACCGGTGCTCGACAAGCCATGCCGAGCAATTCGGGCAATTGAAGCGGTGCCCGCAGGCCCGGCACAACGTCAAAGGCGCATATCCGCGCCGGTTGAGAAAGAGAAGCGCCTGTTCGCCCTGCGCGAGAGTTTTGGAGACGGCCGCTGCGAGTTCCGGCGCAATCCATCTCCCGCGCGGAGGGCCGGCTCTGCGAAGATCGATTGCCGAGATCGCAGGCAACGCCTTTGCGCGAAAGCGGGAGAAAAGCTGGATGTGGTGATAACGGCCTTGGGCCGCGTTGACGCGGCTTTCGATGGATGGCGTCGCCGAAACAAGAACAACGGCGCACTTTTCGATTTGACCCCGAACGACCGCCATATCGCGGGCGTGGTAAGAAACGCCATCCTCTTGCTTGTAGGCTGCCTCATGCTCCTCGTCCACAACAAGAAGCCCGAGTTCGCGAAACGGGAGAAAAAGCGCCGATCGCGCGCCGACAACCGCTTTGACATCCCCATTTGCGACCGCGCTCCACAGCCTCGCCCGCCGGCGAATGCTGACGCCGGAGTGCCATTCGCCGGGCCGTGAACCGAAACGGGCGGCGAAGCGGTCTAAAAATTGTGCAGTGAGCGCAATCTCGGGCATGAGGATGAGACTTTGGCGCCCCGCCGAAAGCGCCGCGGCGGCGGCTTCGAAATAGACCTCGGTCTTTCCCGAGCCGGTCACGCCTTCCAGCAAGCTGACCGAAAAGCTGCGCGCCCGGACGCGCTCAGCGAGGTTGAATGCGGCGCTTTCCTGCACGGGCTCAAGAAGTGGCCGCCGAAAGCCGGGATCGCAAGGAAGCGCCAAAGGTCCTGGCATGAGCGCAATTGGCTCGAGCACGCCTTCTCCAATCAAAGAGTCGATGGCTGCGGCAGAGCAAGATGCGGCTTCGGCGAGCGCGGCCTTGGAAAAAGCCGTGCCCGCTGTGGCGGCGGCAAGGATGCGCGCTCGGGCCGGAGTCGTCTTCGAAGGCGGCTTCCCGCTCGCGCGGACGCCAAATTTTGCCGGCTCAGGACCGGCATTGAGCGGCACACCGGCCGCCATGCGCAGAACCATGCCGCGCGGGCTCAGCGTCCAGCGTGCAACCCAGTCGATGAAGTTTCGCAGATTTGAGCTGAGCGCAGGAAGATCGTGCCGTGTTGCGATGCTTTTGAGATTTCCACCGCCGCTAGGGGATGTCGAGATTTCCCACACGGCGCCATTTGCCATTCGGGTGCCGAGCGGCACTTCGACAAAATCGCCTGGCGAAATGCTCATCCTTTGCGGAATCGAGTAAGAATAAGAGCGATCGACGGCGAGAGCCAGCAAGACTTCGGCAGCCGCTGCGTCCTCTTCGTGCGCCATTCCCTCGCTTTGCCCCGCCTTTATTCGAGTGGCCGTTTGCGCTCTCCCCGCTTGGGCGATGCGTGGGAAATTTCCTCCCGGCGCTGCGCTGCGCGCTTATTGCGCGCGAGCATATTGAGGCCCTCGACCGCAGCCGAAAATGCCATCGCCGCGTAAACATAACCGCGGGGCAGATGGAACCCAAACCCATCGGCGATCAGAGCCGAGCCAATGAGCAACAAAAAGCCAAGAGCGAGCATCACGACGGTTGGATTCCGGCGTATGAAACCAGCGAGCGGGCCGGAAGCGCCAAGCATCAACAACACCGCTATGATGACGGCGCCAATCATAATTGGAACATGCTCTGTCATACCGACCGCCGTGATTATGCTGTCAATCGAAAAAACAAGGTCGATGAGGACAATCTGGCCGGCCGTGACACGAAAACTCAGATGCTTCGAGCGCGGAGAATGGTGCGCCTCGAACGGCTCGATCGCGTGATGAATTTCAAGGGTCGCCTTGAAAACGAGAAACAAGCCACCAA
>JAFMSB010000253.1 GCA_017353815.1 Methylocapsa sp.
CAGTACCGCGTCCTATGGATCGAGTCGCGCCCTCTCTGGGTTGTCGCGGCGCTGGGCGTCTCTGTTCCGATAGTGGCCGCGGCCACTGCTTTGAGTCTCGCCTTGGAAGGAGATGCCTTTGCCGCTGCGGCCATCGGCGCATCGCTCGTCCTAGGCGACATCCGCTACCGCGCGCGGCGCAAGATCGTTGCCGCGCTGTGGGGAACGGAGGCTCTAACCAAAAATCAATTTTACTGGCGCGTCGAGCGCTGGCTAAGGCCCCTGTGGTGGAGCTTTCACGCGCTCTGCATCTTTTCCGCCCTTGGCTCTCGCCATATTCGCTGGGCGGGCGTCGATTACACTGTTCGCGGGCCGCAAGACATTGAGGTCGAGCGGGTGCCGCCGCCAAAAGAGAAGGTGTGATCGCACACCTTTTTAGAATGATTCAAAAAATGTTTCAAGGGAAGCATTTTTGTCCGATTGCGGCCCAAAACTTACAAGCCCGCCTGCGTATTTCGGCTTGGCGTGCGTGCAATTGCTTGGCTGCATCCGAACGCCCGGTTACGTGCGCCCCTCAGTAGCACACCCGGACATATTCGCCGGGCGCATCGCAAATCGGCGCTAACGCGCCTTCGCCCGGCTGACGCGCGGCAACCATTTTGGGCGCCTGACGCGTGACCCATTTCAGCCAATCGGGCCACCAGCTGCCTTTATGTTCGGTTGCGCGCTTAATCCAATCCTCGAGTTCCCCCGACGACGCCCGGCCCGACCAATATTGATATTTTGGCTTGGCAGGGGGATTAATGACGCCCGCAATATGGCCGGAGCCCGCGAGGATAAAGCGGACCTTGGCGCCAAAGAGCTTGGCGCCGAGAAACACGGATTTGGCGGGCGCGATATGATCTTCGCGCGTCGCCATGTGATAGACGGGAATGGTGATATTCGAAAGCTTAAGAAATCTTCCGCCCAATTTCGCTTTCCCCCTTGCAAGCCTGTTTTCAAGATAGCAATCGCGCAAATAGGCAAGGTGGTTGGCCTCGGTCATCCGGGTTGAGTCCGAATTCCAAGCCAAGAGGTCGAAGGCGACAGGTGCTTTGCCTTTCATGTAATTGTTGACGACGAAAGACCAGATCAGATCGTCCGGTCGCAGCATATTGAAGGCCGAGGCCATTTCGGAGGCATCGAGATATCCGGTCTTCGCAAGCTTTTTTTTCAGGGTCTTGAGCCGCTCCTCATCCACAAAAAGCCGGAGATCGCCCGCCTGACTGAAATCCGTCTGGGTCGTGAAAAACGACGCGCTCGAAATCCGTTTGTCGCCGGTTTGCGCCATATAGGCAAGCGTCATGGCAAGCAGCGTCCCGCCGATACAATAGCCGATGACGGTGACATTGGATTCGCCGGTTGCTTTCTCAATGGCCTCTAGGGCGGCGAATATGCCCTCCCTCATATAGGCTTCAAATCCTTTCTTGCGATGGCGGGAATCGGGATTGACCCAGGAGATCATGAAGACGGTCAGGCCGCTTTCGACCGCAAAACGCACAAAGCTCTTTTCGGGATTGAGATCGAGAATATAAAACTTGTTGATCCATGGAGGTATGATGAGCAAGGGGCGCAGGTACACCTCGCCGGTTGCCGGCGCATATTGTATAAGTTCCATGAGGCTGTTGCGGAAAATGACCTTCCCAGGCGATACCGCAATATTGACGCCGAGCTCGAATTTTGAGGTGTCCGTTTGGCTGATTTTGAGGCGGCCCTTGCCCGCCTCGATGTCCTTTGCCAAAAGCTCGGCGCCGCGCGCAAGATTCTCGCCGCTCGTCGCCCAGGTCTCTTTGATGAGCTCGGGATTGGTGGCAAGGAAATTCGATGGCGAAAGGGCGCTCGATATTTGTCTTAAGTAAAAGCGCGCTTTGTCGCGAGTCTTTGGATCGACGTCGGCGGAACGCTCGATGAGTTCCGCCGCCCATTGCGACAAAATAGCATGGGCCTGCCGCAGAAAATCGTAAAATGGAAACTCCCGCCACTCCGGCGCTGCGAATCTTTTGTCTGCTGGATCAACAGGGACGATAGGCGCTGATGTCTCTCCCGGCCGGCGCTGCAGGGTGGCCGCCCACAGGGCCAGGAATTTCGCGGCAAGGGAGGCTTGCGCTTCGACGGCCCGCGCCGGATCATTCGACCAATGCGCCGCGATGGGACACAAAGCCCGGTAAGCGGCGGCAAACTCGCCGGAAAGCCCGGTCATGGCGGAATTGTTGGAAGCATCGAGGCAGGCGGTCAGCGCGCGCGAGCCTTGTTCCAAGAGACGGGCAAAATTCCGGATAAGCCGCTCGAAATCCGGAGCTGAGGGAGGAGCGGCCGTGTTCTGTCCTGCATCTTTGGAGAAGGAAGCCGAACCGGCGGGCCCGTTTTTATCCATCGCAACTTCGGCCTGCTTGGCCGCCGCGTCCTCTGGTAAACCTGTCGCCGCGCTCTCCGGTTGTGCTTGCAACGCTTGGAGCTGGCTCCCGTGGGCTAAGTCGCGTGCCGATTCTTGCGCGCTCATCTGGCTGTCCACAATCGCATTGCCCGCCGGATCCGGCTATTCTTATCGGCGGAAGCCGTCAAATGATCGCCTGGCCGCGCGAGACTGCCCCATGGTGCACCGGCTCCGCGCAGCCGCCTTTCCGACACAATAAGCTTGGATTGTACCCCCATGCAACTCAAGCAGCGGCGGCGCGGCGGAGACCGCCACAAACCTGGGGCAGCTAACTTGGCCGCTATCATCTTTTGCGCCGCGTCCGTTGTCGCATTGCAAGACGCAGTTGCAGGCGGCTCGCCCCTCGATACGATAATGAGCACGCATTTTTTTGCCGATGTGCCGGAGGCGAAAGATTTTGTGCGCGACTCGCGGCCTCCGCAAGGCACGCTCGATTACCAGCCGGTCACCGGTCCCGGACGCGAAGGCCCCAAGCTCAAAAACAAGGACGAGCTTAAGGCGCTCGAAAGCGAGCTTGAAAAGGCGGCCGCACGCAACGAGGAAGTCGCCCGCAAGCGCTTGGGCTACAAAAAACCCCCGGCTGCCAAACCAGCCAAAGGTAAGGCTAATCACGCAATCAGCTCTGCCACCCGCTGAAACCCGCCGGACGCCGCCGCTTTGTCCCGCGGCAGGCCGGCAAGAGGAGCGGCGATAAAGTTTCCAAGCGTCGTGAGCGTTCCGTCAAGCGAAGGGGGGCTGCCGTCGCTCTCGGAGATGACGGCGGCGCGCAATTTAAGCCCGCGGCGCAAAATCGCATCATGCGCGGTGAGCATATGGCTGAGCGTGCCGAGATAGCTGCCGCCCACGAGGATCAAGGGGAGATCGAGCGCGGCGATCAAATCGAGGACCGTGTAATGCGGGCCGAGCGGCACCATGACTCCGCCAATGCCCTCGATCAGCAAGATCCCGCCGGCTGCGGCGGCCTCAGAGCGGCAAAAATCAATCACTTGCCTAAAGTCGATGGATCGGCCCTCGGCCCGCGCGGCCATGTCTGGGGATAAGGGCGCGCGAAAGCGCCAAGGAGAGATCCGCGCGATCTCATCCGCGGTAACGCTGCGCCCGAGCGCTTTAAGGAGCATCGCCGGGTCGCTGTCCTCGGGCGAAGCCGGATCAAAGCCGCTGACGACTGGCTTTAGTGCGCTAATCTTTCGGCCGAAGGCCCGGTAATGGCCAATGAGGCCTGTGGCAACAAAGGTCTTTCCGACGCCGGTGCCCGAGCCTGTTACGAAGACAGCCGGCACTCAGGCGGCTCCGGGCAGAGCTTGCGCAGGGGCAAATTGGCCGAGCGTCTGCACGGCGCTTGCCAGCCGGGCGATCTCTTCGTCGGGATGCAGGGCGGTAAAAGCAAAGCGCAGCCGCGCC
>JAFMSB010000030.1 GCA_017353815.1 Methylocapsa sp.
AGAAGGAATCACGGGGCGGTCTTCCAATGCCACGGCCGGCGAGGCCTTGCCTCGCTAGCGCCGCCACAATGCAAGGCCAACCCCGATAACCGCGGCCGCAATCAGAAACAAAAACAGCGCGGACTGTTTGAGCCAGACAACCGCCGGCACCGCAAGGGCCATGGCTAAGCCGAGAAAGATAATCTGCAGCGAGGTGTTGATGCCGGCGAGGAAGGTGCCAAGCGCCAGAAGCAGTAACATTGTCAGGCCCGTCGCCGGGGCCGTCAGCATTCTTTGGACGCCGGGCAATAGCACGATGTTCATCGCAACGAGGATAGCAGCCCAATGGGCCGCTTGCTTCCAAATCAGCTGGACGTGGCCGCGCCTGTCGGAAATGGTTGACCAAGTCGAAATAACGCACAGAACACCGACAGCGATCGCCAAAGCTTCCCAAAAGCCGTAAAGCGGCTGGTGCGCCACGCTGGTGTAGGCAACGCCAAAGAGCGTGACCAGAAGCACCACAATATAGGGGAGCCGCCGCCGTAGAAAGCTTTCCCACAAGCCGGGAGGCCCGACGGAAACCTCAGCAATGGGGGGCTCGCTCATAGGCACACCGTTCTCGAATGAGGCCGGCCTGAGGGCGCGCGGGGCCGTTAGCACGATAAGCAACGCGGCCCTCTCGCTCTCAGCCGCGACTGACGGTCTCCTCGTGGGCGCTCAGCCGGGAGTTGTCCCGCACAACGGCCCGGCTGCGCTATCTGCGGCGCACAAGCCGATACCACTAATAGGTTTTGCACACCTCTTTTCCATGGACGTGCTTGCAATGTGTCCGGCGGCGGCTGCGCGGACGGCGGCGGCCAGAGACAAAAACGGATTTTTCGAGTGGCCTTGCTGGCCTGACACCTTCAGGCGTGGGAACTTCGAGCGGCGCGGAATCGGCTTGACCTGGCGCCAGAACAAATCCAGAGGTAGCAACGGCAACAACGCCGAGCAGGGTCCTCAGCATCGCGCGGCGATCAATCATCTTCATTGATTTCCTCCGTCTCTATTTACTAAAGCTTTATAGCGCGGCCGATAGGCAAAGTCCACGGCCGTTGTGGCAGCCGCGGAAGGTTTCGCGTGGGAGCACCTAACTCGCGCTTCAAATATCCTTATGGAGTCAGACGGTGCGGTGCTTAATCATGATCCGTCATATTCGGCCCAGCAGTCCGGTGTCTCGAAGATAATGACGCTCGAAAGCAAAGCGAGTTCCGGCTTCATCTGCCGCCAGATCCATTTGGCAATATTTTCCGCTGTCGGATTTTCGAGCCCTTCGATCTTGTTCAAGTAACGATGGTCCAAGCGATCGAGCAGCGGCCTGAAGGCGGATTCAATTGCAAAAAAATCGGCAACAAAGCCAGTGATTGGATCAACAGGGCCGTCAAGCCGCAATTCCACGCGATAGGAATGCCCATGAAATTCCCGGCAGCGGTGGCCTTCGCCGGCATTGGGGAGGTGATGCGCCGCCTCGAACCGGAAGGCTTGGGAAATCCTCATGCAAAGTACTTCAAGGCAGGCCGATGAATTTGTGGGTCTGAAGGCTGAGCCGCCAGCGCGGATGTTTTAGGCAATAAGCGGTTGCCGCCTTTATATTGGCCGCAAGATTTGCGCCATCCATCGGCTGGAGCCAAAAATGAACGAAATCGAGGCCGGTCAAATCTTGCGGGTCTACGCCCTGTTGCGGAAAGACGAGTTTGAGCTCGGAGCCCGATTTCGCGACGAGCGGTGCATTTGCTTTTGGGCTGACGCAAATCCAATCAAGGCCCGCAGGCGGCAAGACCGTGCCGTTGGTTTCGACGGCGGCCTTAAAACCACGCCTATGGACCGCCGCGACAAGCCCTGAGTCGAGTTGCAGCAAGGGTTCGCCGCCTGTGAAGACGGCATAGCGGCCTTGCCTGCCGCCTTCCCAGACGGCCTCGATTGCATCGGCAAGGGAATCTGCGGCCTCAAAAGTCCCGCCTCCGGGCCCCTCCGTCCCAACAAAATCCGTGTCGCAGAATTGACAAATGGCGCCCAAACGGTCCTTTTCCCGCCCCGACCAGAGATTGCAGCCGGTAAACCGGCAGAACACCGCCGCACGTCCAAAATGAGCGCCCTCGCCCTGCAAGGTGAGGTAGATTTCCTTTACGGCATATTTGGGCATGCGCCCGCCCTGGTGGCAGTCATCCTCTTTCCCGCGGATGGGGCGGCCAAAAGCCTTACGAAGGAACTAAAAAAAGGACCCCAGCTTGAGGCCCCTTCTCCCGCACAATCAGGAAGTTAGATAGCCTCGGTAATCCACCTTTTCAATTCGCTTTTGGGGGCCGCTCCCACCTTTTGTGACGCCATTTTTCCGCCCTTGAACAGCATGAGCGTCGGAATGCTGCGGATGCCGTAGGAGCCCGCCACCTTAGGGTTTTCGTCGACGTTGAGCTTGGCGATAGTCACCTTGCCTTCCATTTCGTTGGCAATTTCCTCAAGCGCCGGCCCGATCATCTTGCAGGGGCCGCACCATTCGGCCCAGAAATCGACGACAACGGGGCCTTTTGCTCCCGTTACCTCGGTACTGAAATTGGTATCGGTGACTTTGACTGTGGCCATAATTCTCTCTTCCGCGCTTAAGTTGCCGGGCAATGCCTGGCGGGTACTTGCGCGCAACGTAAGAAGGCAAGCGGACGGCGTCAACCCAGGTGGCGGCAGGGCTGCGCGGCAGCTTGAATTTCCGCCTGCGCCAAGAACGGACTCCCGGCTATCGCGCACGGTGTGATCCCGTCTCCTTACAATCACGATCGCGCTCGGCTTCCCAAAACCAAGCGGAAGGACCGAGAATGCGACGGCGGTAGTCATTGCCGCAGCACCAACTTCTTGATCGCTCCTTGGGCAGCTTACTTGGTCATGAACACGTCCCGGCGCGGAAACTTCTTGAACACTGACGGTTCGACCGAGAAGTTGGCGGCGAGAACCTCAACCGGATTGCCGGCGATCCACTGGGACAGATTGATTGTCTGGTAGTGGCCGCTGTTGAAGACGATGAGGATACGCGCCTTTTCTCCACCAGCGTTCTCGATGGAATGGCCGAAGCCCTGCGGGATGTACCCAACATCCCCTTTGCTCAGCGTTTCCTGGCGCCAACGTCCGCCCGACCCAAACAGGGTCACGCTGAACCTTCCGCTGAGGATGTATTGCCATTCGGCCGCATTGGGGTGCCAATGCAGCTCGCGGAGCGCGCCCGCTTCCATCTCGAGAACGACGCCTGTCATGGTCATCGAAACTGGAAATTGCGAGCCGTCGGCACGCCACTCGATGCCGCCATCAAAGGTTTCGTACGGCTTCTGGGACAAGAGGTTGTATTTGTGGGTGAGTGGTGGAGGCTTCCAACCCTGCAGGGGCGGCGAAGCGACTGCAGGCGGTATCTTCCCTTTGGCGAAATAAACCTCCTGCTTCGGGAAATTCTCGAAGGTCGCCGCCGGAAGGCCGAAATTCTTGGCGAGCAGCTCCTTGGGTGTGTGGCCAATCCAGTCGGTAATGCTGAAGGTGCCGAATTCGGAGAAGTAGCCGTTATCGAAGACGAGAACGAAATGGCAGGGCCTGTCGCCCAGAGTCTCGATGACGTGACCGTGGCCGCGCGGGAATACCAGATGTCGCCGGGCTCGAATTCGTTGGTCTCCGAGCAGCCCTGGGGGTCAATGACGGTGATGCGCACCCGTCCCTCGATGACGAAGGCCCACTCGGCCGCGGTGGCGTGCCAGTGGAGCTCTCGCATCACGCCCGGCTCCATCCGCATCGACACGCCCGCGATGCCTTTGGAGATTGGCAGCTGAAGCACGGTCGCCTCTTTGCCGTAGCTGCCTCCAATCGCGCGTCCTCCGGACTTTTCCAGCTCGAACCTGAAGGTCGGAAGCTCCTTTCCGGCGGTGACGGGATCTGGAATGTTGTTCTGGAAGCTGACGTCACCGCCTTCGGAGCTGATGAGGAGGCAGGACGAATACACGAAAGGATCTCCTGTCCGGCGCACTTGAGTTCACCGGGGGTTTGATGCGTAGCCGCGCCCTTAGCCACGCCTATCGTGTTGCTACCATAAAAAGGCATGTGAGGCGCGCCGGGAGCAAGGATCGGGCCCGCGGAGGCTGTAGAGCATCTCGACCTGGATATTTCCAGTTCGGGCAACAAATCCGGGCATTCGCCGGTTGGATCGGCGGCCCAAGCGATGGTTCCGCAAAAGCGGATTCGAGTCGGTCGCTACGTCTTCGAGAGGGCGGAGATCGCCATGAATGCGCGGCCAGATGCTGCTGAGCCGGCCAAAGGCCGCCGACAACCGTCCTCTCCCAGCATGCGTCCTCTGATCGAGCCGGAAGCAGGAACTATCTGCGCCCGTCCGGCGTTGTCCCAAGGGATTCCGGCTAACGTGCTACGAAGCGGCGGGGCATATGCTCATTTCCGCAGCCCTGGAGGAGCATATGTGCATGTCCTTTAATCAATTTATTAGAATTGCGCTTTTGCTGACCGCCATTGACGCGGCAATCGTCCTCTTTCCGGTGGTGGCTCATGCGGGCCCCGGCTTCCGCAGAGCGAATGACGCGGGAGTGGCCGGAGCCAAGAACGCCGCCGTTCTCGTCAATATCGACAAAACAAATCAAAAAATGACAGTTTTTTTGGATGGGGTAGAAAGATATGAATGGCCGGTATCAACTGGCCGGGCTGGATATTCAACTCCATCGGGAACCTATACTGCCACCTCTATGAACAAAATTTGGTATAGCAAACAATGGGACAACTCCCCCATGCCCCATTCCATTTTCTTTATGAAAGACGGGCATGCCATCCACGGCAGCTTTGAGGTAAGGAATCTTGGCAGACCCGTCTCGCACGGCTGCGTGCGTATCTCACCCCAGAATGCCGCCACACTTTATGAGCTGGTGGAGGAGAACGGCCTGGAGAATACGCGGGTAGTGGTGACGGGCGTCACGCCGGGCGGCGACTATAACGTCGCTAGGGCTCAGTCAAGTCCGCGCGGGCGATTTTACGGGCGTTCAGCTGACGTTCCTTATTACTACGGATCCCCGGGCTACTACGGATCTCAGGGCTACTACGGATCTCAGGGTTACAATGGATGGCCATGGACCTATTCACATTGGTGAAGCCCAATTCAATAGAGCTTTCTGGATGCATCTTCTGTAGTAGCAAAGCCGGCCTTGGGTCATAAGGCCGGATTTCAAGCAAGCGCGCCACTGGCGGCAAAAGTCCCTGGCGCATCGCCCGCTCACTCTGCGGCAACGCCCTGGCGGTCGAGCACGGAAAGCGCCGAATCCAAATCGGCAATCAGGTCGGAAGCATCTTCCAGCCCGACGGAGAGCCGCACAAGCCCATCGGTGACCCCCAAAGCGGCCCTTGCCTCGGGCGTCAGCCTTTGATGTGTCGTTGTCGCCGGATGGGTAATGAGACTCTTGGCATCGCCAAGATTGTTCGCAATGGTGATGATCGAAAGCTCATTGCCAAACGCAAAGGCTGCTTTCTTGCCCCCGCGAACCTCGAATGAGACAAGCGTGCCGCCTCCGAGCATCTGCTTTTTGGCAAGTTCCACCTGGGGGTGGCCGGGCCGGAAGGGGTAGCGAACCTTCACGATGTGGCGGTGGGAGCCGAGAAAACCGGCAATCTGCTCCGCGCTCTTGGCCTGATGGCGGACACGGAGAGCGAGCGTGTCGAGCGATTTGAGGAAAACCCATGCGTTAAAAGGTGAAAGACATGTACCGATCTGCTTGTAAAAATTATGGATTTCGTTCTCGATGAGGTCACGGCCGCCAAGAATGATGCCGCCGAGACAGCGGCCGTGGCCGTCGATATGCTTTGTCGCGGAATAAACAACGCAGTCGGCCCCGAGCTTCAAGGGCTTTTGGAAGATTGGCGTCGCAAAGACGTTGTCGATGACAAGCCGGGCGCCATTTTTATGCGCGATCTCCGCAATGGCGGCTATGTCATAGACCTCGAGGCAGGGATTGGTGGGAGTCTCAAGGAAGAGAAGCTTGGTTTTGGGCCGCATGGCGGCGCGCCATTGGGAAAGATCCGCGCCATCGACGAGAGTTGACGGAACCCCGAATCGCGGCAGAAGCTCTTCGACCACATAGAGGCAGGCGCCGAACATGGCGCGCGCGGCAACCACATGATCGCCGGCCCTGAGCTGCGCCAGAAGCGCGGTTGTAACCGCCGCCATGCCGCTCGAAGTCGCGCGTGCGGCCTCTGCTCCTTCGAGCAGAGCCATGCGCTCCTGGAACATGTCGACGGTCGGATTGGAGTAGCGCGAATAGACATAGCCCGCCTCGGCGCCCTTCATCCGCGCTTCGGCCGTCTCCATGTCCGGATAGGCATAGCCCTGGGTAAGAAACAGCGCCTCGGAGGTCTCG
This sequence comes from Methylocapsa sp., assembly GCA_017353815.1. Taxonomy (GTDB): domain Bacteria; phylum Pseudomonadota; class Alphaproteobacteria; order Rhizobiales; family Beijerinckiaceae; genus Methylocapsa. The sequence continues at coordinate 6,396 of JAFMSB010000030.1, forward strand.
CCGAATTGAGAGCGGTGGATGCCGCCATGGACGAGCTGAGTTGCTGGCTGCAGTTTTGTCATGTCGAGTTTTGGCCGGTGCGAAGGCATGCGGTGTTTCCTTTATCTCGGCCAGCGCGGCAGGGCGCATGCGGCCGCAGGCGTCAGGCAGCAGATGGGTGGCCTTTTAGCGATCGCCGCAATTTTGCTCAACCGGTGTACAGCGTGGACAATAGAAGCCCGCGCGCGACGCAGGGGAGGATTGATCCTAAATTCCCGCAGCCAGCCAGGTGTTTAAAGCTGTCATGACAACCCCTTCGCTTCCTCTGATGATCGATTTCCCCAGCGGCACAGCTCCCGCCCCCGCCGCCCACGACTTCGGGCCGCACTTCGGCTTGCTGCCGCGCGAAAAGATAGCGCTAATGATGCGGCGGAAAATAATCCAAGCCGAGGCCCCTCTCGAAGAAGGCCAGCTTCAACCGGCGAGCCTTGACCTGCGCTTGGGCGCCAGCGCCTATAGGGTGCGGGCGAGTTTCTTGCCCGGCAATGAGTTCCGCGCCGAGGACCGTTTGCGCAGCATTGCCCGGGTTGAGGAGGCGATCAGCCTCGAAGGCAATGGCGCCGTGCTTGAGCGGGGCTGCGTTTATGTTGTTCCGTTGCTGGAATATCTCAATCTCCCAAAGGACATCTTCGGGATCGCAAATCCAAAGAGCTCGACCGGCCGTCTCGATATTTTTACCCGTCTCACGACCGATAAGAGCGACATATTTGACCGCGTGGCACGTGGCTACGCAGGCCGCCTTTACGCCGAAGTGGCCCCGCGCAGTTTCAGCGTTCGGGTGCGCAAAGGCTCACGGCTCAATCAGATCCGGTTCCGCAGGCTGAACTCGCAGCAGCTCGAACGTGCCGACTTTGGCATCGACGAGAGAGCTTTGCGCGAGCATCACAAGAAGATGCCGCTCATTGATGGCGACCTCGACATCCGGCGAAGCGGGCTCGTCCTTCGGGCGGGCCTGAACGCGGGGGCGGCGGATGGCGTGATCGGCTACCGGGCACAAAAACATGCTGATATTCTCGATGTCGATAAAGTGGGCGAATACCGGGTTATGGATTACTGGGAGCCAGTAAGGGCGCGGCCCGACAAGAGGCTCATCCTCGATCCCGGCGAATTTTATATTCTCGCCTCGCGGGAGCGGCTGCAGATACCGCCTGATCTTGCCGCCGAGATGGTCCCCATTGATCCCGCGATGGGCGAGTTCCGGGTGCATTACGCGGGCTTTTTCGACCCTGGTTTTGGCGCGGGTGCCGGTAACCGCCCCTCCGCGCGGGCCGTTCTTGAAGTCCGCAGCTACGAGGTGCCGTTCTTCCTTGAAGATGGGCAGGTCGTGGGCCGTCTCGTATTCGAAAAAATGGCCGAGCCGCCGAAAATCCTTTACGGCGCAGGCGCAACGTCCAATTACCAGGGGCAGGGGCTCAAGCTTTCCAAACACTTCCGGCTTGGCTGAGGCCCCGGCCGGCCGCGGGGACATTGCACCTTTACCCTTTCATGCCTCGTGTTATTATATTGCGGAGGATCGAGGGAGAGGAAAATGCACCGCCAGCTGAGCTTGATCGCAGCTATTGCCGCCTTTACCTGCGCACCCGCTTCCAGCTTTGCCCAGCAGGCGGCCCGGCAGGCCCCCGGTGGGGGTATTGCGGGCACGGCGATAGGCGGGGTTACAGGCAGGCAAATTCCTCTCGCTCTTGGAACGGGCCACATTGGCGCGGGTACCGGGGGCGGGGGCAGAGGAGTTGGCAATACGACAGGTGGCACTGCCCCCTCCAGGATCGCCGGCTCCGGCGGTATCGCGGATGGGTCAAGTTTGGCAAGCGGAACCGGGGGCATCATGGGCAACGGCCGCGGGATCAACCCGGGATCTGGAGGGATTGCTGACCTGGGTTCCGCTGGAGGAAATACTGGTGGCATTGCGGGAAGCCAGCTTGGCGCCGGAACAGGCGGCATAGGAAACCTCACCAGCCTTGGCGCCGACACCGGCGGCATCGCCGAGGGAGGCAATGCGCCACGGTTTGAGCCTGCGCATTAGTAAACGACACGATCAGCCAGGAGTCGTCTGCGGTTGAAATCCTGCCTCTCATTCGGGCGGCCCAGAAAAACGCGGCCCAAAAAAACGAAGTAAGCAATGGGACGCGGACGTTATAGCCTGCGCCGGCTGCTTATCTTGGCGGCCGATGCGGTTGTCATCTTTTACCTCCTCCTCGATGGCATCGTTGCGCCGCTGGTCCGGCCGGCGCTCAGGTGGTTCGCCGGCCTGCGGCTTGTCGTCCGGCTTGAAGGAGCGATCGCCGCTCTGCCGCCCTATGTGATCCTCGCTCTGCTTGCCGTTCCTGTGCTCATCGCCGAGCCAGCGAAACTCTACGCCCTCTGGCTGATCGGCGAGGGTTTGTTCTGGGCAGGGGTCTCTCTTATGGCTTTTGCCTACGCCCTGAGCCTCCTGATCGCGGAGCGGATCTATAGGGCGGGGGAGGTCAAGCTAGAAACAATCGCTTGGTTCGCGCGGCTCATAGGCTGGATGAGTGGTATCCGGGATGCGTTCTACGCATGGGCGCGGGCAACCCAAATCTGGGCTTTCTCTCTGAAACTTAGGCGGCGGGCCGGAGAGCTGGCGGCAAAGCTCGTCCTGCGTTCTCCCGACAGCTAGAAACGCTAGACGGGGCAGGACAAGACCGGAAAAATATCCCCTAAAAAGCTGTTGCTTCCCCGCGCCGAACTTAAACGTGCCCGCAACGCCCTGCTTCTGGCCGGAGCTGCAGCCATGGCCGCGAGCGCGATGTGCGTTGCGTCTGTCGCGTGCCGGATTTTGACGAGATAGGCAGGGAACAAATGAACGATTCATCGGCTTCCTCGAGCGCTTGATCACGCGGCTCGAGGCTGAGGGCGGATTGTTGACGGCGCGCGGACACTTTTATTCGTCGCAACACTGCAACGGAGGACTGGCAAATTCTGCCACACGGTAGGAGCTGACCAATTCGCTAAATCAACTGTCGAGGCGACGGGAAAGAGCGAGAGCAATATCCAAAGCAGCGGCAAGGGCACGAAGGCGAGCCGATCTCTGTTTCCGTTTCACTCCTGGAGAGCGGGGAGGGGCTTAGCCCTTGGATTGGGGAGGGAGATTTTCGGCTGCTCAGCCAATCCGGTACTTCCGTAACATAGATGGGCTGTTTTCGTGGTGCCTTCAATATCCCCTCACGCTCGATTGTCAGCGTAGATGCCTGCCGCCGCTGCCGCGTGATAGCCAAGTCGGCGCAAAAGGTGCCAGCGGCCGCGGGAAGCGATTTACGCTGAGCCAGCGCAAAATTATTGCCGCGGCGATGTTTCCGGAGAAATCGAAGGGCGAAAGGGGGAAAGTATCAGCTTTTGCTGATTTCTAGAGAGCAAGCCAAGAACCGTCTTTCGCAAGCCCGTCCCGGTTATCGAGCACGTGGATCTGACGGCGCAAATTCCCACCGGCCGCGGGGAAGAAAACGGCTGACGATGTAAACCGTTATGGCAACTCCCGCTCACTTACTGAAGCAATTTGACATTCACAGACCACAGCAAAAGCAACAGGACAAGCAGGAAACCGATAGAGAGAAGAAACTTAACTAGACCAGTCATTTGGCAGGCTTCATCCTGTTTGTCATTGATGCGCCAGCCTGCGGCGTCTGGCGAGGGAGAGACAGGCCCAGCATGTCCTAGCGGGCCCGCAAAAAGCCCCCTGGCTGGCAGAGGCCAAACCATGGGCACAACACGTATTTTTCCGCGGCCTGAACTAGAGAGGGGAGAGGGCCAGGGAAGAAAGCCAATGGCTACGTGCGGGCGAAGGATAGCACGCACGCGGCCAGAGTCAGTAGCGCGCTTTCCATTGCCGTGAATTTGAACGGAGGCCCCTGGCCCAGCTAGCAGGCTAGTGGCAGGCTAGACCAGGGGCCCTGCCAGGCGGACGGAGGAGTGCGCCAAGGCCGAAGCAAACGCTCGAGGCGCGGCGAGGTTCCGGCAGTCTGGCGGCATGGGGGCGAAGCTGGGCAAGGCGGCGGGGCAGGGATGCTGAAAGCGTTACCCGCCGCGCTGCGCTTATACCCAGTATCTGATTTGCAACGATCAATACCGCCAATTACTATTCTCCCAACAGCTAGCGGCAAAATCATGCAACGCTCGCGCGCTTTCCGCTCGGCTAGAACCGGCCGAGCGATAAGAAATCGCGCCAATCAGTAAGTTGGAGCGAATTCTGGCCGCAAAAGCCATACCACGCTGGACACCCGTCAGCCCCAAAGGCGGTTGGTATGACCGCAGCTTCCAGGGCCGCACAGCAGTTCGATCGCGCGCGGACAATGGCGCTGAGATTAGCTCCGGCGGGTGGCTTCGAACAGGAACCAGACGCGCCTTTCCGCCTCGTCGATCCAGGTTTCGATCAGGCTGGCCGTGGCTACATCACGGTGCTCGTCGCAAACATCGTGTGTTTCACGCAAATGTCCGGCGAGCTGCTTGTTGTCGTCGCGCAGTTCGGCGAGCATATCCATTGGCTCGACGAAATCGGCGTCGTTATCCAAGACGCGCTGCAAGCGGGCGATTTGCCCTATCGAGCGCAGTGTAGTGCCGCCTATCTTGCGAGCGCGTTCCGCAATAGAATCGGTCGTGGCGAAAATCTGTGCGCCGTGCTCGTCAAGAAGCAGGTGATAGTCGCGAAAATGCGGACCCGACATGTGCCAGTGAAAATTCTTCGTTTTCACATAGAGCGCAAACATATC
>JAFMSB010000254.1:0-604 GCA_017353815.1 Methylocapsa sp.
CAGTTTTGCGCTGCCGGGACGCGACGCCGGACCCTATGGCCTCAACATTTCCTTGCAGGAATCGAAGCTTGCGCTCGAGGTCGTTGGCCAAAACGGCACCCGTCTTGCTACGCATATATTGTCTCTGACCCCGTTCCGGGGCCTACTGAAAGATTACTTTATGATTTGCGAGAGCTATTATTCGGCAATCCGGACCGCGATGCCAACGCAAATCGAAGCCATCGACATGGGCCGGCGCGCCGTGCACGACGAAGCAGCCGATCTCCTCATCGAAAGGCTCAAAGGCAAGATTGAGTGCGACCGCGATACGGCGCGGCGCCTCTTCACGCTGGTCGCAGCCTTGCATTGGAAGGGTTGAGTGCGCCGGCCCGTGCCGCATAACCCCGCGTTTTTGCTCCCATGAAGCCCGTCTCGAAGAACCGGCCGCAAGCCGTGCTCTTTGCTTGCACGCGCAACGCCGTGCGCTCGCCAATGGCTGAGGCTCTTGGGCGCCACCTCTTCGGGAAAGAGGTCTATTTTGCCTCGGCCGGCGTAAAAAGAGGCGGCAGGGATGAATTCGCAATCGAGGCGATGGACGAGGCGGGCATCGACATGGGCCTACACC
>JAFMSB010000254.1:614-3847 GCA_017353815.1 Methylocapsa sp.
CAGACCTTCGAGGATCTCGAAGACTCGAATTTTGACTTGATCGTCACTCTTTCGCCGGAAGCCCACCACAGGGCGCTCGAATTCACCCGCAATCTCGCAACCGAAGTCGTCTATTGGCCCACTCTCGACCCCACGGCCATCGAAGGGTCCCGCGAGCGTATTCTCGACGCCTATCGCGGCGTTCGCGACCAGCTGCGCGAACGCATCAAGAAAGTGCTCAGCTATCAGCCAATGGGAAGCCTATGACGCCGCGCTGCGCCATGCGGGGGTGGGATGTACGCCGCTGGACCCGGTCCGATCAATATTTCGAGACGACCTTGGCCTCCGCCGTCTCGAAATTATAGCGCAGGCCGCCGGCAATAGTCCAGCCGTTGAAGCGGTCGCCAACCCGGTAGTCGCCGCGGACAAATCCGGTCAAACCGGTGCCCGCAATCTGCGCGGCAACGCCGCCGCCAAACTGGCCGAAGGTGCCAATCCGCCCTGTGGCGAGGACCGTTTCGGTAAGGGCGCTTGGAGTAGCTTCGGGGGTCGTCGTTTGCGTCGAATCGATCGCGCCAGCAAATTCATGGAACACGCTTGCCGAGAAATAGGGCTCGAAAGTGTAAGCTCCGTTCACGATATCCGTACCGACCCGGGCTGTGATGCGCCCGAGGACGCTATCGAACCGGCTAATGTCGTTCGTGGAAAAAAAGACTCCGGTTAAAGCTGGCGATCCGAACTCGATGTTTATTGGATCAGCTAGCGTCTCGGAGAAATTTACCCCGATCGAAGGCTCGATAAACCAGTTCTCCGGCATTGTGAAGTGGTAGCCGGTGTTCGCGCTGAGCGAGAATCCGTTTGCATGAAACGCTTGCCCCGAGATTCCGGTGACTTGATCCGCAAGCGAGCCGATATACCAATTGCCGCGGATCTGCGTATCGGCGAAAAAATTGCCGTGCGTATAGACCGCGTAAACTCCCGCAAACGGGACGCTGAAATGTGTATGGGTTATTGCGCCCGCGCTATTATTGGAAGAATCCATGTAGCCGGCTGTTATCCCAATGCTCAAAGTGCTGCCGCTGCCATCGAGATTCAAATTCGCGAGATCGGCGCCGGCTTGGAAGCCGCCAAACCCTTGGCGGACTCGGGAAGGACAGTCGAGTGCGATCGATGAGGAAGGCGAGTTCGGCACAAGCAGCGAGCCGGTGGCCGGGACATCGGTCAGCACATCGCCGCCGACGCCTCTGACCCAAACCCCGCCCCCAACGGCGTTCGGGGTTTGCGAGGGATTGACGACAACAAACGGGGAGGATCCTTGCGCGGTCATGGCGATGTCGTTCATCGAGAGAGCCGTGACCGCCGAGCTCAGCGAAGTAACGGCCGAGCTGGCAAACGACGTCGTGACAGTGGTCACGATGAACGCGTCGATGTCTGGCTCGTCGGTTTCACCAGGAGTGAAACGATCCGGGTCTATCCCGATGTTGATTGTGCTGGAGCTGCTGCCGCTTACGCCGGGGCACAGGGCCCGTGCCGGTGTGGAAGCGGATAGCCCTGCGAGCACCCCGCCCGCAAGCGCGGTCGTGATACAAAACGGCGACCGGAAATTGGCCATGGCACAGCTCCCCTCAATCTTTACCCCGTGCTGCGCCCGGCAAGCGGACGCAATCCGACGTTAGGACAGTCCTGAGTCAAGGCAACCGAAAACTGCTTTTCCCCCGTCGATCTTTCGCCAGCGTTGCTCCCCTGCAACGCTGTCGGTTGATAGGTTTTATCAGGACTCGCGGCCTCGCTGGCTGGCCAGCAGGAGGGAATTAAACCTTTGCTTACCCTGCGTTTGTAGAGATGTGGCATGGTGAAATATAAGCGCGTGCGCGCCACCCTCCTGCCTTTGGCCCTCTACGCAATTTCGGCGTCGATCGGCGCCTATTTTGTCTGGCAAGCCTTGAACGGCGAGCGCGGGCTTAAGACCAAAGAGGAATACGAGCACAAGATTGCGGGCCTCCTTGGCGAGCTCGACGGCCTCAGAGCCGAGCGCGGGATGTGGGAACACAGAATCGCGCTTCTGTCAGGCCGGGTGATCGACCGCGATCTTCTTGAGGAGGAGGCGCGGGCGGTGCTCGGGCGCGTGCATCGCAACGATTTGGTTGTGCTCCTGCCGCAAACGCCAAGCAAGCCAGGCGACTAGCATCCCATATCGCGCCTCTCGGCCGCTTGCGGCCCGGTGCTGGCATTGCCAGAATCCGTCCGGACCTTAATTCCCTTATCGCCGGTTTTCCGGCAGCCGGCCTAGGGTAAAGCCGGCCGCAGCCGCAGCGGACAAACCAGATGGCGCGACATTCCGATTTGCGTGGCTTGAAAGGGCGAGGCGAGCCGGTAGCCGTGCTGACGGCCTACGATGCGCCTGCCGCGGCCGCCGAAGAAGCCGCAGGCGTCGATATCATTCTTGTCGGTGACAGTGTCGGCCCGGCGATGCTCGGCTATGCGAGCGAAACGGAAGTCACCCTTGCCGACATGTGCCATCACATTGGCGCCGTCAGGCGCGGCGCCACCAATACCCCCATCATTGCCGATTTACCTTATCGCACCTATGACACGCCTGACATGGCGCTTGAGAGCTCCCGCCTCCTCATAGCGGCCGGAGCCGACCTCGTGAAATTCGAGGGATTCCTGCCCGCTATCCTTGTTTCATTGGTCAAGCATTCGATTGAGGTTTGCTGTCATCTCGGGCTCGAGCCGCAGCATCATGAGAGCAAAGGCCTCCAAGGCCGCAGCGCCGCAGACGCCTCGCAGCTCCTGAGCAATGCGCTTGCGCTCGACGAAATAGGAATGGCCATGCTCGTTCTCGAGCTCGTGCCGGAGGAGGTCGCCGAGCGGGTGACAAGATGCGTAGCCGCGCCGGTCATTGGGATCGGTGCGGGCCGCAAAACAGACGGGCAAGTGTTGGTGATCACCGATGTGCTCGGTTTCACCGCTAAGAACTACCGCCACAACCGGAAATACCAGGAGTTCGGCGAGCTCATGCTCCAAGCGGCAAAAGCCTATGTTTCGGATGTGCGTTCGGGAAATTTTCCGGCCGAAACAAATCTCTTTCACATGGAGAAAAACGAGCTCGCGGAATTTCTGCGCGGTCCGCCGCAAAAAATCAGCCGCTGAGGATTGCCTTTACGCGCGCGCTCGCCTTGGTAAAATCCATCTGCCCGGCATATTCGCCCTTGAGCATGCCAATGACTTTACCCATGTCCCTGACCGACGAA
>JAFMSB010000255.1 GCA_017353815.1 Methylocapsa sp.
CTCTCCTTGAGCTCCGCGATCTCGAGGTGAGCTATGGGTCGGACTGCGCGGTGCGCGGCGCGGGAATGAGGGTCGAGCGCGGCGAGACGGCAGCAATTGTGGGCGCTTCGGGATCCGGCAAGAGCCAGACCGCGCTTGCCATCCTTCGCCTGCTGCCGCGCCATGCCGCCACGCGGGGCTCGGTTATTTTTGATGACGTGGATCTTAACGCGCTTTCACGGCGCGAGCTCGATGCGCTGCGCGGCAAGCGCATTGCGATGGTCTTCCAGGAACCGATGGCCGCCCTCGATCCTCTGTTCGCCGCCGGTGGCCAGATCAGTGCGGTTCTTCGTCTCAAAGCGGGATTTTCCCGGCGCGCGGCCAAGGCGCGGGCCATCGAGCTTATGGCGCTTACCGGGATTGCCGAGCCGGATAGGAGATACAACTCCTACCCGCATGAACTTTCGGGCGGCCAGCGTCAGCGTATTGCCATCGCAATGGCAATTTCATGCAATCCGGATTTGCTGATCGCCGACGAGCCCACCACCGCTCTCGATGTCACGGTCGCAGCCAAAATTCTCGAGCTATTCGCAACGCTCAAACAAAATTTTGGGATGGCGATGCTGTTCATCAGCCATGACCTCGGAATCGTCCACCAAATTGCCGATAGCGTTTACGTGATGCGGGAAGGCAGAATCGTCGAAAGCGGCGCCGCCCGAAGGATCATCGCAGACCCACAGCATCAATATACGCGCGCGCTGCTCGCGCAAATGCCGCAAGCGCGGCACAACACCCGCAAGAATGCGCCGGAACTTCTGTGCGCCCGCGAATTGAATGTGCGATTTCAGTTGCGCGGCGGCTTATTGCGTGCCAAACGCGAGATCAAGGCCGTCGATGGGGCGTGCCTGACGCTTAGCCGCGGCGGGACGCTTGGCATTGTTGGCGAATCGGGCTCGGGCAAATCGACGCTTGCCCGCGCGCTCCTCAAACTCCTGCCCGCCCGCGGCGAGATCGTCTTCGATGGAAAAGATCTGGCGAGGCTGAACCGGCGCGCCATGCGGCCGCTGCGCCGCTCGATGCAGATCGTCTTTCAAGACCCGTTCGGCTCGCTCTCGCCTATCATGCGGATCGGCGACATCGTCACCGAGGGACTGCGGACTCACGAGCCGGCGATCACCGGCCGCGAGCGGGACAGGCGCGCCGCAGCGGCGCTCGAGGAGGTGCTGCTAAACCCGGAGTTGCGCCGCCGCTTTCCGCAGGAATTGTCTGGAGGTCAAAGGCAGCGCGTGGCAATCGCGCGCGCCATGATTTTGAAACCAGATCTCGTGGTATTGGATGAGCCGACATCGGCGCTTGACCGGTCTGTCCAAATCGAGATTGTTGTTTTGCTTGAAAAGTTGCAGCAGGCGCACGGCCTGAGTTACGTTTTTATAAGCCACGATCTCGCCGTGGTTCGCGCCATTGCCGATGAGATCGCGGTGATGGAGGACGGCCGGATTATTGAGCACGGGCCCGCGCGGCAGATAATTGGGCGCCCGCGCGAGCCCTACACGAAAGCGCTCATCGCTGCGGCGGCTCAGTTGGCCTTGGCGGGCCGGTTGAGCGGCCGGCGCGAAAATATGCCGTAACGGAATGACAGACATCTTTTGGCCTTGCGGCGATCTGCCGTTCCGGCTCATCGCGGGCATGGTGACAGGCCTTATTTTCGGCAGCTTCGCAACCATGCTGAGCTACCGGCTGCCGCGCGGCATTTCGATCATTCTTCCTCGCTCCCATTGCCCGGCCTGCAAGTCGGCGCTTCGGCCGCGCGATCTCGTGCCGCTGCTCTCATTTGCCGCCTCGCGCGGAAAATGCCGTTTCTGCGGCGTCTTTACCGGCTGGCGCTATCCGGCCATCGAGGCGGTGCTTATGATTTCCACGGCGGCAGCCTTCGCCATTTTAGGCTGTACAGTCTGGTTTTTGATAGTGCTGGCTCTGACCGTAATATTTGTCGCGGCGGCCGCCATCTTTATCGAAGCGCGCAGGCGCGAGACGCGCTAAGCGGGGCTTTGCCCCCGGCCTGAATGTTGGGCTTTTTACGTTGCGCTTTTCTTATTTAGCCACCTTCGCGCATGGCCTCGCCAAGCCGCTTTTCTAAAACATGCGGCCGCAAGATAATGAGAGCACCGCGGGTCTTTGCAATGATCCCTTCCCCGGCCATTGCCGAAAGCTCGCGGGTTACCTGCTCACGCCGGCAGCCAATCCGGGCGGCGAGAACATGATGCAAAGGGGGGGGCGTTATGGCGCGCTCTTCTGGCCTCCCTTGCCGAAGATGCGCCATCCGCAAAAGCTCGGAATAAAGCCGGTGCTTCAAATCGAAGATCGAATGTTCCGTGAGCCTGGCATTGAGTTCGCGCACCCGCCCAGTGAGCTGGCGCAAGATTCTTTCGCAAATCATTGACGATGAAAATATCACCTCGCGGAATGCACTCGCAGGCATAATGCAAACTTCAGAGTTCGTGAGAGCGGTCACATTTGCCGAGCGCTGTGCGCCGTCGATTGCTGCCATTTCGCCAAAAAATTGGCCGGACTTGATCTCGCCCAGAATAATCTCTTTGCCCGCCGCGGTGCGGATCAAGACGCGGACTTCGCCCGCGATGATGAAATAGACATCCGTGGACTCGTCTTCATAATCGACAACGATTTCCTGCGCCTTGTAGCGCCGCCAAATGCAGCGCCGGTCAAAGCGCGCAAAATCGAGATCGGATGCATCCTGGAAGAAGGGGAGGCGGGCAAGGCTCTGGATTGCCGCCTGCTTTTTCAAGTGATCCACCAAGATTTCCTGCCTGAGCCAGACAAGCGGCGGCTCCTTACGGCCCATGTCCCTTGGCCGCCTCCGGCCCACTTGCCGGAATGCAATCCTTAACGAAAGTTTCGCGGCAATTGCAAATGCCCGCGCGTTTTTCTGAGACGGCAATCCGCAGAGGGAGGGAGGGGGCCGGGATTGAGGCGGTGCCGGAAGCGGCAGGTGGGCTGCGGGCACGCCGCAACTGCGCCGCGCCCGCAGGGAAATTTTTAGGTGCTGAAATGCCTCGTCCTTAGTCGAAAGAGCAGACTGCCGGAGTGCGCGTGCGCACACCATGCAGCGACGGCCGGCGCTTTCTCCGGCTGGGCCCGTTCCTGGCGCTATCGCGATCACGCTGGCTAAGCCGGGCGTCTTAGCCCGCTGTCAGCGCTTCGAAAGCGCAATATCAACTCTTGTTTGCTTAGGAACTTCCTCGATCCGCAAAAGTTCTTCGCCGTCACAGACCCAGCAGCAGCGCATTCTGCGCCTTCCAGCCGGGCGTTGCTCTCCCGCATAAAGCAAGGAAACCAAAATGGACGAATCGACGCAAAGCTCCGCCGAATCTTCCGGGACGCAGGAGGGACGTTCAATTCCCGATATATTCGGCGAGCTCTTCCGGCAGCTAACGGCTCTCATCCGCGCGGAGACGCAGCTTGTACGCAGCGAGACATCGGAAAAGATCAGCCAAATTGGCGCGAGCCTTGGGCTTCTGATCGCGGGCGCTGCCCTGCTCATTCCTGGGATAACAATAATTCTGCGGGCGATTGTCGATACGATCGACGCGGCGGGACTGGGCGACGGCTGGTCCTCGCTGATCGTGGGAGGCGCCACCGTCATCATAGGGACGGTGCTCGCTATCGGGGGAAAGAGGCTGTTCAACGCATCCCGGCTCGTCCCAAGAAAGACAATCGAGCAGATTGAGCATGACGCCAGCACTGCGATGAGGCATGCAAATGCGGCAGCGGGCAAGCCGCGCCGCACGGGAAGAGGCGGACCAGATCCCGGTTTCCCGGGGAGCGCGGCGCGCTAA
>JAFMSB010000256.1 GCA_017353815.1 Methylocapsa sp.
GCGGGCCCCGGCAATGGCGCGTCCTTCGCTCGAAAATTTGCGAAGGAAGGCTATGCGGTCGTGCTGCTCGCGCGCCAAAAGGAAAGACTCGAGGCGCTCTCGCAAGAATTGCCGCTTGCCCGCGCCGTTGCCTGCGATGTCGCCGATCCCCTATCGATCGAGGTCGCCTTCGCCGCAATCCACAAGGAATTTGGTTCCATCGATGCCCTCATTTACAATGCAGGCAAAGGCGTGTGGGGCACCTTGGAAGAAACCGATCCGGAGGATTTCGAGTCGGCTTGGCGGATCAACGCCTTCGGCGCCTTCCTCGCCGCCCGGCAGGTTATCCCATTGATGAAGGATGCCGGGCATGGCGCGATCATCTTCATTGGAGCCACGGCCTCGTGGCGGGGGGGAGCGAAAACCGCGGCTTTCGCCTCGGCCAAAGCCGCACAACGCGGCCTTGCGCAATCGCTGGCCAAGAGTCACGGGCCTTTCGGAATTCATGTCGCGCTCGTTGTCATCGATGGGGTGATTGATTCGGCACAAGCGCGCAATCAGCTTCCCGAGAAGCCTGACAGCTTTTTTCTCCGCCCGGACGACATTGCCGAGAGCGTCTATTTCGTGACGCAGCAGAAGAAATCGGCTTGGACATTTGAACTCGACGTCCGGCCTTTTTCCGAGAAGTGGTGAGGCCGATGGCCACAGCATGCAAAGCTGCCAAACGGCAGCCGCGCTTTCACAGGTTGCGGTGGCCCGAGTCCGGCCTAACAGAGAGGATCCTAACAGAGAGGATAGAGGATGAAGTGAGGCTCCGCCGGATGTGGAAGGGAATCAGCGAGGATTAGGAGGCCCAGATGAACAGGGTGAAACGATTTTGGATGATTTTGGCTGCTCTCGGTGCGGCCGTGATAGCTGGCGGATTGTGGGCGGCGGCGATGGCTTTGCGGATGCTTTAGGCGGTGTTTCGCAACTCCAACGAATCGCCCGGCGTTGCGGCGCCCCGGCCTCTCTCACGCCATTTTAATGCACGGGTGAGCGGCAATCTCAATCGCTATCGGAACGCACGGCTGCGCTCGCCAAGCGGGGCCGCTGTGGCGGTGGGCAGGGATTGCGGCTAGCAGGCCAGCCAAATTGGCCGAGGAGGCAGGCCTTCTGCTTCAGTTTGGGGCCAAAGAAAACGAGAACCGCGTTCCTTAAAAAAGAGATTGCAGGAGTTGAAATGGGCGGAGAAATTTCAATATGTCATTCCCGTGACATAATCTCAGGAGGCCAGAATGGCGGACCTCAAGGACATGCTGGGCGAAGGGGCTGGCCCTGTCGCTCTTGGCGCCGGCGCAATAATCCTCGCTCCAACTCTTTTCCCGCTGGCCGGGCGGATCCTTCGCCCGGTAGCAAAAGGAGCAATCAAGACGGGGATGTGGCTCTACCGGGAAACTTTCGCGGTTATAGCTGAGTCGGCGAGCGACCTCGTCGCTGAGGCGCGCTCCGAACTTGAGGCCGAGTCTCAGCACGCGGCCGACCCCAAAAAAGCGCGTAAAGCCGCGGCAACTTAAGAAACCTAAGAAACGGGACTGTGGCACGAAGCGGGGCCGCCTCTCAAAAGGGCGAGCGCGACAGGTTTTCGACGCCTCCATTAAGGCGCGTTTGCCGGCCAGGCCCCGGGCGCCAAGAAACCTCGGATCGGCAGGTGCCGGGACATCCCGGCGTCGCGGGCGTGCGTCTGCAGGGAAGGCACCGGGATGGCAGCCGCAGCAAAATCTCCCCGCAGACGCCTTGCCGCCAGAGCTCTCGGATTCTTGGCTGTTTCGGGGCCAGGCTTCCTGGTGATGCTCGCCGACACCGATGCGGGCAATATCGTGACCGCGGCACAGGGCGGCGCGCAATGGGGATACCGCCTGCTGCCTTTGGTCCTTGCTCTTATTCCTATTCTGTATTTGCTCCAGGAAATCACCGTCCGGCTGGGGATTTATACCGGGCGCGGCTTTACCGAGCTGATCCGCGAGAGGTTTGGCGCGGGGTGGGCATGGCTCTCACTTGCGGGCTTGGCTGCCGCGACAATGGGTTCGCTGGTCACCGAACTTACTGGCGTCGCCGGAGTCGGCGAGCTCTACGGCGTCTCGCGCAGCATCACGCTCCCTCTGGCGGCGGCCGCATTGCTCGCAATAGTGGCAAGCGGCTCCTACCGGCGAGCCGAACGGGCCGGGATCGCGATTGGCTCCTTTTTGCTTGCCTTCTTCGCCGTCCTCTGGGCCGCTCACCCAAATTTGAACACCATGGCAAGGCAGATGGCCGATCTGCCGCTCACCAATCGCAACTTCTTGTTTATGACCGCGGCGATCATCGGCATGACTTTGAATCCCTGGATGGTTTTCTACCAGCAGTCGGCGATCGCGGAGAAAAAACTGCAGCCTGGCGATTATGTGGCCGCGCGGTGGGAGACAGCGGCCGGCGCAGTTCTGACCCAGCTCCTATCGGGTGCAGTGCTGATATCCGTGGCCTCGCTGTTGCTTCCCAAGACCCGGGCAATGCTCACCAGCGTCGGGGAAATCAGCGGCGCTCTTACCCCTGTTTTCGGAGAACAAGCAGGACGTGCCGCCTTCGGCCTAGGGGTGCTTGGCGGCTCCATGGCGGCCGCGCTTGTTTCCTCCCTGGCGCTCGCCTGGGGAGCAGGCGAGACCATCGGCCATCGCCGCGCACAGAATTCCCGGCCATTTGAGACGGCATGGTTTCACGGAGCCTATGCCGCCGCTGTCGCCACGTCCGCAGTTCTCGTATGGTCGGAGCCGGATCTTGTCTGGCTCAACATAGGGGCGCAGGTCCTAAATGCCTTTCTATTGCCTTTGGTCATTGGGCTGCTCCTGGCGCTTGGGGCGCGGGCGCTGCCCGAGCCGCTGCGGCTCCGGGGCTGGCGCCTTTGGCTGATCGTGGGGATCTCGACAGCCCTATGCTCGGCCGGCTTCCTCGGCGGTTTATCGGGCATGCTGTAGGCATTTCCATCCTGGAACGAGCAGCTTTGCGAACTGGCATTTGGATAGCAGCCAACGGAAGGCGGCCGCGCTCATCGAAATCGGAAAGCCCGGCACATCGAAGTAGCCCGGCCAGACCGGGGCAATGGAACCGGGCCGCCGCGCTGCCGTCAGAATCCTCGCCCCTCTTCAGCGAAAGCGCCCAGCAGAATCCACAACTCCTGTTGGAGCCCCGCCCGGGCAGCACGTCTGTGCAGATCTAAGGCTCGGCCTGTCATCACATTGCAATTTCCTTCCCCCATACCTCGCAAGATTTTGGCTTATGAGGCGCTTGTTTATGATTCTCCACCTGCATCACATCCCGGGGCGATTGCGCGTGCGTCTCGCAAAACTAAGGCATAACCATAGGGCGGCCGCGGCGCTCCGCGCCGAGCTTCTCACGATCCGCGGCGTGAAGTCGGTGTCGATCAATCCATACACCGGCAGCATCCTTCTCCATTACTATCAAAACGGTTTCGAACCGGAGATGTTTTGGTCGGCATTGAGGCGGCTCGGCTATATTGACGGGAGATCGCTATGGGCGGCCCGCGGCCGTACAAATCAGATGCGCTCAATTGCCTCTGAGACGGCACACACAGCCGCGAAAGTTCTGCTCAGCGTCCTCTTGGAGCGATGGCTCGGTTATTCGACGGGTACCCTAGTCAGACTGCTTTCCTAATTAGCTGCCTCGGGCCATAGACCCTGCGGCCCGCGGCGGGAATGCACTTGCTGGGACCGAGCGAGCCCGCGGGCGTACTTACGAGACCCTCGCGGCCGGATCTTCTCCAAGCTCGATGAGCAACTCACGAAGGAGTTGCTTGACCTTGGCAGCATCCACTGGT
>JAFMSB010000257.1 GCA_017353815.1 Methylocapsa sp.
GGTGCGATTTTTTACGGCCCGGCGGGTTCCAGCCGGGGGGGAAATCGCGCGCGGCCGATCTCGCGCTATTTTTGAGCGGTCAAATTCCCGGGCAAGGCGAAGGCAACGTCTTCGAGGATCGCGGGCATTGCCTTTCGTGCAGCCTCGCGGCCTGCGGCGATGAGCTCGTCGGCGCGGTGGAAATCGAAGAGGCCGACTTTTCCAAGGCGCGTATTAATGAGGACATCGGGAGGGTCGCCCGCAAGCCGGGAACGCGATATTCTGCTTTGCGCTATGTTGAACGCATCCATCATCGCGTTCGCTATTCCCGGCGCGCCGTCTTCCCGCTTCCCGAACACGCGGCGCAGATTGCCGCTCACACCGCCAAAAATCCGGGCGCTCAGAGTCCTGTTTTCCTTCGGCGCGCCAAAGTCGAATTCATCGAGCGCGGGCTCGATCGATTTCGGATCGTGGATGGTGGTTCCGCGGAAGGTCGAATCGCTCACGAGGTTGACGGCCAGCACGATCTCTGCGCCGAGCGCGCGGCAAAGCGTGACTGGAATCGGATTAACGAGGGCGCCGTCGAACAGCCACCGCCCGCCAATGTTCACCGGCTCGAAAATCCCCGGCAAGGTGTAGGATGCGCGAATGGCATCGGCCACACTGCCCTGGGTCAACCAGACTTCATGGCCGGTGCCAAACTCGGTAGTAACGGTCCCAAACTTCTTTTCGAGGTTGTCGAAAGTGCGGCCCGAAAATTCCTTCTCGAGCTTGCTTCGCATTTTCTCGCCGGCAAGAAAGCTCACTCCCGAGAGAGAGAGATCCATCATGCCCATGACCCGCCTTTTCGTAAGCTCGCGGGCAAACTGCTCGATATCCTTGAGCATGCCTGCGGCATAGGCTCCGCCAACCAGCGCCCCGATCGAGGTTCCGGCGACGATTTCGGGGGAGATGTTGTTTGCCTCGAGCTCAAGCAGCACGCCGATATGTGACCACCCGCGCGCCGCGCCAGCTCCGAGCGCGATGCCCAATTTGGGTCTGTGCATGTCTCTCATCTTGGCGGCTTTTTGGCTCATGCCTCCACCGTTTGCGCTCTTCCAGAAAAAAGGGAGGTAATTCATCTAAGTACAGCCCTAAGGCGAAGATCCTGCTTGCACCGTCACGGAGACAATCCAGCATGGCTTGGCTCGGGAAGGATCTGCAGTCCGCAGGAGTCTCTCGCTTGATGATTGAAAATGCCTGAAGGTCGTGTGAATGTTCATCGCGAACACGCCAATTTGACAAAACAACCCCAGCTATTTTGTTCGCACCCGCAACAACCTCGGTTGGCCAAATCCGCCCGCTGCGTGCTTGGGCACAGAGCTAAAATCGAGCTTTGTTTAATCGAATACAAGCCGCCCCGGGCCACCGAAATGCGCAATCTTACGATAAAAGCAGGAACGCCGTCCGGTATGGCATGCACCGCCGTCGCCGCCGGGCTCGACCGTCAATAGCAGTGCATCCTGGTCGCAATCTGTCCTGATTTCCGTGACCTTCTGGATCTGACCGGAAGCGTCGCCTTTCCGCCACAATGCCTTGCGCGAGCGTGACCAATAATGGGCAATCCCTGTCTCGATTGTTAGCCGCAGCGCCTCCGCGTTCATGTAAGCAACCATGAGCACTTGCCCGTCAGAGGCATCGCGCGTGACGCAGGTAATGAGGCCATTGGCATCGAAACGAGGCGTAAACACCTCGCTCTCCCCCAAATCATCTTTTTCCGCAAATGACGTCATGGCGAATTGGCAAAGTGTTGCGCCACTCTAGCACATTCCACGCCGGAGAGGGGCTGCCCGGGGCAGGCGCGCGGGAGGCTGCGGGGTCATCATTTGCCTTGCGCGACAGGGTTAGGAACATAAGAGACCATGAAACGGAATGTTTCGGGAAACTGGACATTTCCGTCTGGAAATGTCGCCGGGCCTCGTCCGCAAAACCGCGTTTCCCTATATAGGATGCATGGCCTGCCGTCACCTGGGCGAGAATGCCTAACGAAGCCGATTTTCCAAGCGTTTATAGCCACCGGATACTCGATCTAGCAGCGAATATCCCGCGGCTGGGCCGGCTTTCCTTGCCTTCGGCGACGGCCAAGGCCCACTCGAAGCTCTGCGGCTCGACCGTTGTTGTCGACCTCGTTATGGCGGATGGCCGGGTCGTGGATTTCGCGCAGGATGTTAAGGCCTGCGCATTGGGACAAGCCGCGGCCTCGATCATGGCCCGCAATGTGATTGGCTCCACGGGGCCGGAGCTTCGCGCGCTGCGCGAGCAGGTGCGCGCCATGCTCAAGGAAAACGGGCCGCCGCCGCAGGGCAAATGGGCGGAAATCGCCGTGTTGGAGCCGGTTCGCGCCTACAAGGCCCGGCATGCCTCCACCCTTTTGACCTTTGATGCGACCGTCGACTGCGTAAATCAGCTGGAGGGTGCGGGCAAGGCAGAGGCATCCGGCGGGGCATAATATCAAGCGCTTCGACCCTCGCATGGGAAATCAAATAGAGGCGCAGGCGGATGCACGGCTATGCGACCGTACCTAAATAATTTGCTGATCTTACACCTGCGGCTGCCGCAGGGCCCTTGGCAAAGCACCGGCTCGTTGCCGCCAGCCGGTTCCGGTCAGACCAATAATTTGGCCAAACTTACCGTGTGCGCCTTGTTCCCCGTCCCTAGCCTTGTAGATTTTGGGCGGGTTTCGGACAAAAATGTTTCACGTGAAACATTTTTTGAATAATTCTAAACAGCGGGTGCGGTAAGGGCTGGGTCCGCAATCGGCCCGCTCGAGTCCAACAACGGAGCAGCCGGTCCAATGTCCCTTTTCATCGAGTCATTACCCCGCTTGTTCCGCCGCACAGCGCATTTCGGCATCCGCGCCTATCAGCTGACACTGTCGGTCTTGGCCGGATCTCACTGCCGCCATCTGCCCAGCTGCTCGGCCTATATGGACGAGGCAATAATGCGGCACGGCCTCTGGGCGGGAGGCTGGCTCGGCCTTGCCCGGCTGCTGCGCTGCCACCCTTGGGGCACGTCCGGGATTGATCCGGTGCCGGAGACGCTGCCAGAGAAAGCCCACTGGTGGCTGCCTTGGAGCTATGCCGCGAGCGGTTTGAAAGAGAGGTGGTAAGGTTATTTGCGCTCCCCGGCCCGAAGGAGGGCCAGGGCAATGGCACAGGCGTTCGACACATTAAGGCTCTTGATTGGCCCCGGCATATCGAGCCTGGCGAGGAAATCGCATTTCTCCCGCGTCAGGCGCCGCAAGCCTTTGTCCTCGGCCCCGAGCACGAGCGCAACCGGCCGCCGCAAGGGCGCATCCGTCAGGCACTGTTGCATCTGCGAATCGAGCCCCACGCGAAGATAGCCGCTCTCGCCGAGCTGATCGAGTGCGCGGGCGAGATTGGGCACGGTGACGAGCGCAACATGCTCAAGAGCCCCCGAGGCCGCCTTTGCCACGGTGCCGGCCGCCATAGGAGTGTGTCTTCCGGTAACCACCACGGCATCGGCATCGAATGCCGCGGCGTTGCGCAGGATTGCGCCGGCATTATGCGGGTCGGTGATCTGGTCCAACACCAGCACGATCCCGCTTTTCCGCTCGATGCCCGCGAGCTGCACCGGCGGCAGCGGCAAAGCCTCGAGCAGCACCCCCTGATGCACGGCGTCCGGGCCAAGGCGCAGCGCAAGGTCGCGAGCCGCCACGATACGGGGGCAAAGGCCCGCGGCGGCAATATCGGGGCCAAGTTTCCCGGCGGCCTGCTCCGTGGCATAGAGGTCAAGGAGCTTGCGGCGGCGGGCGCGCAGCGCCTCCCGTACGCTG
>JAFMSB010000258.1 GCA_017353815.1 Methylocapsa sp.
TAGCGTGGCGGAAGGTTTCAATGAATGCCGGGGTTCCTGCCGCCAGTTTTATAGTTACGGTTTTTGTCACCATGTTTGCTACGCAAGCAACGAAGGCAGTCTTGCGAATGGCCGCTCCTGTTTTAAGGAGCCGTGAGAAGGCGAGGAGCGGCAGAGGAAAGAGCCGATGAGGACGCCCACCCCGAGCTGCGCTGGGAAAAAGACCTCGCATAGGCGTACCGTTCAGATGTCCTTGATGGTGTCGATCTTAGCCGCCCTCCCCGGACCTACCTATTCTGCTCCCCGATGCCACGCACCAGCAGCCGCCCAAGAGGACAAGGCAATCGAGCTGCTCATCTGCTCGTTAAAGTGTCCTGTTGCAATACCTTCCGAGAAGTGGCCCGAACTCGGCAAGGTCGGTGGCGGAACATCGTCTAACGAGTTCGAGGGCAATCGAAGCACGCTCAAAGTGCGCATCAAGAAGGTGATGCGATGGCTTCACTTAGGAAATAATGACACTCCAGTGACTGAGGAGCGTTTCGAGGAGGTGGTGACTACGCGCTTTGCTGACGTTGACGTGGCGCAACGGAAGGAATATCCTGCCGCCTGGCTTGGGTGAAAGGCCGCCTTTCCAGGAATTGGCGCAAATAGAGCCCTGTATAGCTTGCCTTTTCCTTCGCGATCGCCTCGGGCGGCCCGGCGGCGATGATCGCGCCGCCGCAATCGCCGCCTTCCGGGCCAAGGTCGATGATCCAGTCGGCAGTCTTGATCACCTCGAGATTGTGCTCGATCACGACGACCGTATTGCCTTGGCTCGCGAGCTCATGCAGCACGCTCAGGAGCTTGGCGACATCATGGAAATGCAGCCCGGTCGTCGGCTCGTCGAGGATATAGAGGGTGCGCCCCGTCGCGCGCTTCGAAAGTTCTTTCGCGAGCTTGACGCGCTGCGCCTCGCCGCCTGAAAGAGTGTTGGCCTGCTGGCCGACCTTGATATAGCCAAGGCCAACGCGGGCAAGAGTTTCCAATTTGTCGCGGATCGAGGGCACGGCCTTGAAAAGGGCCGCCGCCTCCTCAACCGTCAAATCGAGCACGTCGGCGATCGAATGGCCGCGATACTTCACCTCGAGCGTCTCGCGTCCATAGCGTTTGCCTTTGCAGACATCGCAGGTGACGTAGACGTCGGGCAAGAAATGCATTTCGATTTTGATGACGCCATCGCCCTGGCAGGCTTCGCAGCGCCCGCCCTTGACATTGAAGGAAAAGCGGCCCGGCGGATAGCCGCGCGCCTTGGCTTCGGGAAGCCCGGCGAACCACTCCCTGACCGGCGTGAA
This sequence comes from Methylocapsa sp., assembly GCA_017353815.1. Classification (GTDB taxonomy): domain Bacteria; phylum Pseudomonadota; class Alphaproteobacteria; order Rhizobiales; family Beijerinckiaceae; genus Methylocapsa. The sequence goes on from JAFMSB010000258.1 coordinate 1,311, forward strand.
GGCGCCGGTGTAAGTGGCGGGATTTGAACGCGGCGTGCGGCCGATTGGCGACTGATCAATGTCGATGACCTTGTCGAGATGTTCGAGACCTTCGATGCGGGCGTGCGCGAGCGGCTGTTCATGCGCGCCGTTGAGGTGGCGCGCGGCCGCCTTATAGAGCGTGTCGACGATGAGTGTCGATTTGCCGCCGCCCGAGACTCCGGTCACGCAGGTGAAAAGCCCAAGCGGGATTGCGGCGGATACATGCTTGAGATTATTGCCGTGCGCGTCCACAATCGTGAGCATGCGTTCCGGGCCGGCCATTCGCGGTTTGCGGGGCATTGCGACATCGCGCGCCCCGCTGAGATATTGCCCAGTCAGGGATTTTGGATTGGCCATGATTTCGGCCGCCGTTCCTTGTGCAACAATCTCCCCGCCGTGAATGCCGGCGCCGGGGCCAAAATCGACGACATGATCGGCGGTCAAGATCGCATCCTCATCGTGCTCGACGACGAGGACCGTGTTCCCAAGATCGCACAGCCGCCGAAGCGTATCGAGAAGCCTGCCGTTGTCGCGCTGATGCAGGCCGATCGAGGGTTCATCGAGCACATAGAGCACGCCGGTCAAGCCCGATCCGATCTGCGAGGCGAGGCGGATGCGCTGGCTTTCTCCGCCGGAAAGCGTCCCTGACGAGCGCGAAAGACTGAGATAGCCGAGCCCGACATCGGCGAGAAAGGCGAGCCGCTCGGAAATTTCTTTAAGGATGCGACGCGCGATCTCGCCGCGCTTGGCGTCGAGCTTTTGCGGCAGCCCCGCGAACCAGGCGCGGGCGTCGAGCACCGAAAGCGCCGTTAATTGACTGATGTCGAGCCCCTCGATCTTGACTGCAAGCGCCTCCGGGCGCAGCCGCGCGCCTTTGCACGCGCCGCAAGGCGTGGTGGTCATATAGCGGGCGATATCCTCGCGCGCCCACTCGCTTTCGGTCTCGTGAAAGCGCCGGTCGAGATTGGCGGCAACGCCCTCGAATGGTTTTACGATGTCGTAGCTGCGCTCCCCATCGACATAAGTAAACCGCACCGCCTCTTTGCCCGACCCGTAAAGGATGAGATCACGGATTTCTTGCGGGAGCGCATCAAAACGCATGTCGAGGCGAAACTTGTAGTGCCGGGCGAGCGCTTCGAGCGTCTGCAGGTAATAAGGCGAGCTCGATCGCGCCCAGGGCGCAATCGCGCCCCGGCGCAAAGAAAGTTTTGGGTTGGGAACGATGAGCGCGGGATCGGCCGTCTGCTCCGATCCCAGCCCGCCACAATGCGGACAGGCGCCATAGGGATTGTTGAAGGAAAAGAGTCGCGGTTCGATTTCCGGAATCGTGAAACCCGATACGGGGCAGGCGAATTTGGACGAAAAGACAATCCGCTTGGGCGCGCCGCTTTCATCCATTTCGCCCGGATATTCGGCTATCGCAATCCCGTCTGCGAGCTCAAGCGCGGCCTCAAAGCTCTCCGCAAGCCTTGACTCGATTCCGGCGCGGACAATGATCCGGTCGACGACGACGTCGATGTCGTGTTTGAGTTTTTTATCGAGGGGCGGAGCATCGGCGATCTCATAAAACGCGCCATCGATCTTGAGCCGCTGGAAGCCGCTCTTTAGGAAGTCGGCGATTTCCTTGCGGTACTCGCCCTTGCGGCCGCGGATAACGGGCGCGAGCAGATAAAGCCTTGTCCCTTCGGGCAGCCCCATCACCCGGTCCGCCATTTGGCTGACCGTCTGGCTCTCGATGGGCAGCCCCGTTGCCGGGGAATAGGCAATGCCAATCCGGGCAAAGAGCAGCCGCATGTAGTCGTAAATCTCGGTGACGGTGCCAACCGTCGAGCGCGGATTCTTGGAGGTGGTCTTCTGCTCGATCGAGATGGCGGGCGACAGACCGTCGATCTGATCGACATCGGGCTTTTGCATCATCTCCAAAAACTGGCGCGCGTAAGCCGAAAGCGATTCGACATAGCGGCGCTGGCCCTCGGCGTAGATGGTGTCAAAGGCGAGCGAGGATTTGCCCGAGCCAGAAAGTCCGGTAAACACAATGAGCTTGCCGCGCGGGAGGGTGAGGTCAATGTTCTTGAGATTGTGCTCGCGCGCGCCGCGGATTCTTAGGACGCTGCCGTCGCGCGGCTCATCGCGCGGGGTGCTCAGCGGCAAGCCGGAACTCGGATGCGGTTCGCGTTGCTTCATCATCTTGCTTCAACATTATGCCTGGGCCAGAAACGCCGCCGCCGGGAAAGCGGCGGCCATTGCGCCCACGCGCGAGCGCAGGAGCGGGCAGCAACCCAGCCTCCGCGAATTGGATGGCTGCCTGTCCTCGCAACGGCGGTCACGGCGGCAAGCCGGTTTTGATGCCTCCACAATGTAGCCGCGATGCCATCATTTGCAATGAAGCGGCACCGGGGAAGAGCAGGAAGGGCGGGATAATTTCTACACGCACATTCAGTGGATAAGCGGCAAGAGCGGCGTGAGCAGAG
>JAFMSB010000031.1 GCA_017353815.1 Methylocapsa sp.
CGTTACGCTTGCCGCGCGCGCATGAGCTTGCTTGTCATGCCCATGCTGGCCGATCTTGCCGCAGATGCTTGCTTTATTGGAGCCGCCGCGGGGTGCCTTTACTCGCTTGGCGCCGCGTTCCTTGTGCACCGGTTCCGGGTGGAAACCGAACCGCCGCAACACCCGGCAGCTGCCGTTAGCATATTCAAGCCCTTGCACGGAAGCGAGCCGGAACTCGAGAGGAGGCTCGCAGCCTTTTGCAAGCAATCTTATGCCGGACAGGTCCAGGTTATCTTTGGCTGCATCGATGCAAACGATTCGGCCATCCCTGCGGTAAAGCGCCTGAAAGAGATGCATCCCGATGCCGATATCGAGCTCGTTGCGGGCGGGCCGCTGACCGGCGGCAACCGCAAAATTAGCAATCTGATTAATATGACCGGAGCGGCGCGGCATGATGTTTTCGTTGTCTCGGACAGCGATATTGAAGTCGGCGCCTTCTATCTTGAGCAGGTCGTGCCGGCGCTTGACCGGCGAGGTGTGGGAGCTGCTACATGCTTGTATTACGGGATTGCAAGCGGCAATAAGGCGCCAGCCAATCTCTCCGCGCTTGCGATAAACGCCCATTTCCTCCCGCAGGTCCTGGTGGCGATCCGTTTCGGGCTTGGGCAGCCTTGTTTTGGGGCGACCATCGCACTTCGCCGCGAGATGCTCGATAAAATCGGCAGTTTTCGCTCCTTCGCCAACAGCCTCGCCGACGATTATGCGATCGGCAACGCCGTGCGCGCTGCAGGCTGCAAAGTATCCATACCCTCCTTTTTGGTTGGCCATTTGTGTGCCGAAAGGACGTTCGGCGAGTTCTTTGTCCGCCAATTGCGCGCCGCGCGGACTATCAAAAGTATCAAACCCGCGGGCTTTGCCGGCGCCGTCATCGCCAATCCCTTTCCCCTAGCCCTCATCGCGGTGCTCGCCGGTGCCAGCGGCCTTCTTGCCGTAGCTTCAATTCTCTGCCGGATCGTGCTCTGCAAAGCCGTCGAGCGGAAGTTCCGCCTTCCGCGCCAAAAAAGCTGGCTGTTGCCGGCCACAGACCTCGCGCTCTTTGCGGTTTTCCTGTTGAGCTTTTTCGGATCGGGGGTGGCCTGGCGCGGCCTCCACTATCGCGTTCTGCCGGACGGAACGCTTGCCCAAATAGATAAGGACCGGCCGGATTAACGAAAGCGCTGGCCGGTGGCCCAGTCAGACGCAAACTGGCGGGCTCAGGGCCAGGGATAGGCATAAGAAGGCGTCTGTTCGCCGGGAGACTGGCCATAGTAGCCGCCGAAGTAGGGCGTGCCCGCTCCCTCATATGGATTGAAAACGCCGTAAAGATAGTCGCGGTTGGCCGGGATCCAGTAATTGTAGCGCGCGGCATCGGCCGCAATCGCAAACAGCACCGGATTGCTCCACCAGGGGCGCGGGTGCCTCAGACGGTAGCGCCAGGCGCCGATCCGGTACTTTAGCGGCAGCGCATAAAAGCCAAGCCCAGTGCCGGGATCCCCGACAAGTTCCAGCCTCCGCGCGCGCATTGCGGGCCGCGCATGGGCAATGCCGCCATGCGGCAGGCCGCGGATATAGGTGCCGGAGGCATGATGATGGTATTTCAATGCCGGGGGCGAGGCGGCGGCGTTCAGCGCCAGCGCAAATATCCACGCGGTTGCGAGAATGCCCGCACCGAGACTCCGGCCCATTTCATAAACTCCAAATTGGCGTCCCGAATTGTTGAACGGGCAGTGCGGCATTGCGGTTCCCTTCCCTCGCCCCGCGCACAATCGAGCCGCAGCGATCAAATGGCGCTTCCTAAACAAAACGTGCATTCACGGCGCAAATTGAGATCTATCCCTTTCATCCAATCTTTCTCAGGTGCGTGATAGCGATTAAGGCGAACCAGTCAAATCTGTTGGTCGAGATTTTTTTAACGCGCCTCCATGCTTGCAGTTTATAATTGCGTTGCGAACGCTCACGATCTACGGCTTGTCCTCCTCGCGGCCGCAATATGCGCGCTGGCCTCATATGCGGCCATCAGCCTGCTCCACCATATGCGCCGCTCAAATGGCCGCATGCGCTACATATGGCTTGCGGTGTCGGCGATATCGACGGGCGGCGGAATCTGGTCGACCCATTTCATCGCCATGCTTGCATTCACGCCCGGAGTACCAAGCGCATACAATATCGCGTTGACTGCGCTCTCGCTCATTGCAGCGATCGCCCTGACAGGCGCGGGTTTGGCGGCGGCAACCGCATCGCCCTCGGCCAAGAGCGCCTGCCTTGGCGGCGCCATGGCCGGCGGCGGCATCGCGACAATGCATTACATAGGGATGGCGGCATTCGAGATTCAGGGCCGCATTGCGTGGGATCCCGTCCTTGTCGCGGCATCGATCCTGCTCGGCGCTTCCCTTGGCGCAGCCGCGCTGGCGGCGGGGCTGCGGGCGGACAAGCTGAGTGCAAGGCTGCTCGGCGCGCTGCTTTTGACGCTCGCCATCTGCAGCCATCATTTCACGGCAATGGCCGCGGCGACCGTAGTTCCGGGTCCTTCGTTTGAGTTTTCGGCGATGGCTTTGCCATCGGGCAAACTCGCGATCGCGGTCGCGGGTGTCAGCCTCGCCATGGTTAATTTGACTCTTGCGGGCATCGCCATCGAAATGCGCATCTGGCGTCAAGAAACGGCCCGGATGCGGCATCTAGCCAATGCAGCGATCGAAGGGCTGATGATTTGCGCGGGCGAGATCATCGTTTCGGTTAATGACAGCTTTGCCGCCCTGGCGGGATTGTCCGCGGGGAGAATTGCCGGCTTAGCGCTCGAGCACTTCTTTCCGGAGGAAAGCACGCGCGGGAGATTGCTTCAAGCGGGCATCGAACCAGCTGAAGGCGAATTGCGTCAAGCCGACGGCGCCCGGATACCGGTCGAGCTGGTCATGCGTCGCATCAATCTCACTGGCAGGTCATATTGGGCGATTGCGGTCCGGGATTTACGGGCGCGCAAGCAAGCCGAGCAAAAGATCCATTATCTTGCCCATTACGATACGCTTACGGGGATCTTCAATCGCAACAGTTTCAACGACAAACTCGACCAAGAGATCCAACACACTCTGGCATCAGGCCGGCAGCTTGCCTTGCTCTGTCTCGACCTCGATCATTTCAAGGAAGTCAATGACCTTTTCGGGCATGCCGCGGGCGACAAGCTGCTGCAGCTCGTCACGCAGCGGATTCACAACATTCTCGATTCGAACCAAACCATCGCGCGGCTGGGCGGAGACGAATTTGCCATTATCGTCCCTGGGCTTCGCAATCCGGAAGGCGCCCGCCGGATCGCCAGGCGTATAATCGAGACGCTGCAAACCCCGCCTCCGGGCCCGAGCGCGCCGGCGCCTGTCTCGGCAACCATCGGAATTGCGCTTTGCCCCGATGACGCCGGGAGCCGCGAGGAGCTGATTGCCTGCGCCGATGCCGCGCTCTACCGCGCAAAGAGCGATGGCCGCGGCGCCTACTGCTTTTTTGAAGCGTCAATCGGAGCCGCGGTCAAAACCCGCCGGGCGCTCGAGCATGATCTGCGCCATGCCATTGCACGCAAAGAATGCCGGGCCGTTTACCAGCCGGTCATGGACATCCGAAGCGGCAAGTTCATCGGCTTTGAAGCGCTGCTGCGCTGGGAACATCCCTCGCGCGGCGAGATTTCGCCGGCCGAGTTCATCCCGCTCGCCGAAGAAACGGGCCTTATCTTGCCACTCGGCGATTGGGTGCTGCGCGAGGCATGCCGCGAGGCGGCAAGCTGGGCAGAGCCTTTAAGCGTGGCGGTCAATGTTTCGACGGCGCAGATTCACGATGCACATTTCTCGAGCAGGGTACACGAGATACTTTTCGAAACCGGCCTTAAGCCTTCCCGGCTGGAACTCGAGATTACGGAGACGGCGCTCATCCGGGACATGCCCCGCGCTTTGGCAACGCTGAGCCGGATCAAGGTCCTTGGAGTCCGGGTCGCGATGGATGATTTTGGCACCGGCTATTCGTCGCTCTCGAATCTGCGCGCGTTCCCATTCGACAAGATTAAGATCGACAAATCTTTCGTCAAAGCGGTCAATTCGAACGGACAGGGAGCCGCGATTGTGAGATCGGTGCTTGGATTGAGCCACGCCCTCCATCTTCCAGTGGTCGCCGAAGGCGTCGAGACGCAAGCGGAACTCGCCTTCCTGGCGGCGGAAGCCTGCGATCTGGTACAAGGCTATTTGCTCGGGAAGCCGAGCGATATTGCGGCCTTCCGCGCGCTCACTCATCCCGGCGCGCTCGCACTGGGTCACGCGAATGTGGTCCCGCTTATGGCGAGGGCGGCATCTTAGCGGCCAGCAAATGCCCTTTCCCATTGCGCATGAGGGTGAACTCACCCGAGCGAATTGGGGCGCGAGCGGCTTGCCGGGCATAACTTCTCATCCGCCCCTGCCAAAGGTCTCATCGAAGGCATAGCCGGCGCCGCGAACGGTACGGATCGGATCTTTGCCTTCCACCGTCAGCAGTGCCTTGCGCAAGCGGCCGATGTGCACGTCAACCGTACGCTCATCGATCTCGACCGAGAGTCCCCACACACTATCGAGCAATTGGGAGCGGGAAAACACCCGGCCGGGTTTCGACATAAGATGCTCGAGCAGGCGGAACTCGGTTGGCCCCATATGCAGTTCGCGGCCCGCGCGCCGCACGCGCCAGCTCTGCCGGTCGAGATCGAGATCGCCTGCCGAGAGGGAGCCCGTTGTGCGATCCGGCCGCGCGCGGCGCAATAGCGCGTGAACCCGCGCCATGAGCTCGGGGAGCGAAAACGGCTTCACCACATAATCGTCGGCTCCCATGGAGAGTCCGCGCACGCGCTCGCTCTCCTCGCCGCGCGCCGTCAGCATGATCACGGGCAACGTGCGCGTTGCCGGCCGCGCCCGGATGCGCCTGCAGATTTCAAGCCCTGAGACTCCCGGCAGCATCCAATCGAGAATGACCAAATCGGGGATCGTTTCGGTGAGCCTGATGTCGGCTTCATCGCCGCGCTCGATGCGCTCGACGCTAAAGCCTTCGGCCTCAAGATTGTAGGAAAGAAGCATGCTCAAAGCCGCTTCATCTTCGACCACAAGTATAAGCACGGCCGGGCGGCGTGGCGCCGGAGCGCGGGCGGATAGAGTTTGCCCCTCGGCCGCTTCATCGTAACTGTCGTTTGCCATTTCAGTTCGCCGCCTTTGCAGGCGTCTCATTGAGGCTCGAATGGCCTTTTGGCCGGTCAACTGGCAGAGATTCGCCGGTGACGAGGTAAATCACGGTCTCGGCAATGTTGGTGGCATGGTCACCGATTCTCTCGATGTTTTTTGAAACGAACAAGAGATGGGTACAGAATGTAATATTGCGCGGATCCTCCATCATGAACGTCAGGAGGTCGCGGAATACCGAGTCGTAGAGCGAATCAAGCTCGGCGTCATTGGCCCACACGCTTTTGGCGCGCTCGGCATCGCGCTGGGCATAGGCGTCAAGCACATCTTTTAGGAGAATGGCTGCCGATTCGTGCATTGACCTTAGCCCGACCGTGGCGCGGGGAAGATGCAGTTCGGAATAGGTTTTTATGGCGCGCCTTGCGATATTTTTGGCGAGGTCCCCGACGCGCTCGAGGTCGCCAGAAATACGGATTGTGGCAATAATTTCGCGCAAATCGACCGCCATTGGCTGGCGCCGCGCAAGCGTCAAAATCGCCTGTTCTTCGATTTCACGCTGCAAGAGATCGAGGCGCGGGTCGTTATCGACGGTTAGCTGCGCAAGCCTTGTATCTAACTCGACCAGCGCATCCATCGCGTCCGATAGCATCTTCTCGGCCAAGCCGCCCATCTCCGAGATTTTGCGCCCGAGTGCCTCAAGCTCCGCATCGTAGGAACTGACAATGTGATGATCGGACATGGTTCGCTACTCCGGCAATTATCGCGGTCAGCCAAAGCGGCCGGTAATATAATTTTGGGTCTGTTCTTTTGACGGCGTGGTAAACACAAGCGCCGTATTACCAAACTCGATTAGCTCGCCAAGATACATGAAGGCTGTGTGGTCCGAAACGCGAGCCGCCTGTTGCAAATTGTGAGTTACGATGGCGATCGTGTAATTTTTCTTCAGCTCGTCGAATGTTTCCTCAACCTTTGCTGTGGATATCGGATCAAGGGCGGAGCAGGGCTCATCGAGCAGAATGACCTCGGGCTCTATGGCCACGGTGCGCGCAATGCAAAGGCGTTGCTGCTGGCCGCCCGAGAGCGAGAGGCCGGGGGTATTCAGCTTGTCTTTCACTTCGTCCCAAAGCGCGGCCTGCTTCAGGGCTGATTCCACCCGCCCGCTGAGCTCCGATTTGGCAAGCCTGTGGTAGAGTTTGATGCCGAACGCGATATTTTCGCGGATGCTCATGGGAAAGGGCGTCGGCTTTTGAAACACCATTCCGACGCGGGCGCGCAGGAGATTGAGATCTTGCTCGCGCCGCAAAATATTCACGCCATCGAGCAGCACCTCTCCTTCGGCTCGCTGCTTTGGATAAAGGTCATACATGCGGTTTAAGACGCGCAGCAGAGTCGATTTTCCGCAGCCGGAGGGCCCAATGAAGGCGGTCACTTTGTTCGCATAGATCGGAAGGCTTATATTTTTTAGGGCTTGGGATTCGTCGTAGTAGAAGTTCAGGTTCCGGATTGTAACCTTGTGGTCCAATTTGTTGAACTTCGCCATTCTCGCCAGGGGCCCTGGTTCTGCGGCGGGCTGAGGCCCCCGGGAATCTTCTGCGTCTGGAGTATTCCCTTGGTTGCCGTTGTCCGCTGTCTGAGAGAGTGCGTGAGGCTTGGAGATGCCCGCGAGCTTGCGTATCGCCTCCGGGCGGGGAGTATCTCCTTGCTCAGCAGAGGAATTTAAGTCGGTCATTTTGTGGCCCCTTGATTGTGAAGCGCACGCGCCGTTATCGACAGCGCCAGCACGGCCAAAGTGATGAGGAGGGCGCCGGTCCAGGCAAGCTGTTGCCATTCCTTGTATGGGCTCATCGCAAACTGAAAGATCACGGTGGGCAGGCTTGCCATCGGCTGGTTCAAATCCGTGGTGAAGAACTGATTGTTGAGGGCGGTGAATAACAAGGGAGCGGTCTCGCCGCTGATGCGCGCAATGGCGAGAAGGACACCGGTAATTATTCCGGCACGCGCGGCTCGATAAGCAACTTTGCCGATCATAATGGAGCGCGCAAGGCCAAGAGCGCTCGCCGCCTCGCGCAGAGAGTCGGGCACCAGCAGCAGCATGTCTTCGGTTGCGCGCACGACAACCGGGAGGACGATCACCGCGAGCGCCATGGCTCCGGCAATGGCAGAAAAGTGGCCCATTTTCACGACCATGACCTGGTAAATGAAAAGCCCGATGACAATCGAGGGCGCGCTCAGCAAGATGTCATTGATGAGCCGTATCAACACTGTGAGCTTCGTATAGCGGCCGTACTCGGCCATATAGGTGCCGGCGAGCAGCCCAACAGGAGTTCCGATGGCGATGCCGAGCGCAGTCATGATAAGGCTGCCGGTGATGGCGTTCGCAAGGCCGCCGCCGCCGGAACCCGGCGGAGGCGTCATCTGGGTGAAGACGGCCCCGGAAAGTCCCTGGAAGCCGTTGAAAAAAAGCGTCCCAAGGATGAGCGCGAGCCAGCCAAGGCCAATCGCCACCGCCACGTAACTTAGGCCAAGGAAGAATTTCGACTGGCGCCTGCGCCTGGCATAGAGTTTCACGAGCTATAGGCCTCCTTTTACGCGGAGCCGCATCAGCATATAGCGTGAGATGGCAAGGACTATAAATGTGACAACGAAGAGAATGAGCCCAAGCTGAATGAGTGCCGAGGTATAGAGGCCACCGACAGCTTCGGTGAACTCATTGGCGATGGTCGCCGAAATCGTGGTGCCCGGCGCAAGGATAGAAGAAGCTATTTTATGCGCATTGCCGATAACAAAGGTCACAGCCATGGTCTCTCCGAGCGCGCGCCCGAGGCCAAGCATGACCCCTCCAAGAAGACCGCCGCTCGTGTAAGGGACTATTATCGAGCGGACCACCTCCCATGTCGTGCATCCCACTCCAAAGGCTGCCTCTTTTAGGACGGCAGGAACGGTCTCGAAAACGTCGCGTGAAATCGATGTCACAATCGGCAGCACCATGATCGAGAGAATAATTCCCGCGGTCAGCACGCCTATGCCATAGGGAGGGCCTGCAAAGAGCGAAGAAAGAATGGGAACGTTCGCAAAAAAGGCTATAAGCTGCGGCTGGATGTGCTGTTGAAGGAAGGGAGCAAAGACAAAGAGCCCCCAGATCCCGTAGATGATCGACGGAATGCCCGCCAGCAGCTCGATGGCTATACCAATGGGCTTGCGCAGCCAGAAAGGGCATAGCTCCGTTAAAAAAATCGCGATCCCGAATGCCGAAGGCACGGCGATCGTCATAGCGATCGCCGAAGTAACGATTGTCCCATACACGGGTGCCAGTGCGCCGAATTTTCCGGTAACCGGATTCCACGCCTCGGATGTATAAAAGCTTGCGCCGAATGCGCGGATCGACGGCAATGCGCCCATGATCAAGGAGACGATGACCCCGCCAAGGAGCAAAAGCACGGCCCAAGCGCAGGCGAGCGTCAGAAAACGAAAGGCTGAGTCACGAAATTTGAACCGCGCCAGAACACTGGCGAGCCGGATCTCGGCCTGCTGCGCTCTGCCTCCGCCAAATGCCAGGTTTTTGGCCACCGCGCCGTCCCTTGGGCTTAGCTGCGATCCCAAGCCGTACAACCACAAGCGAGCCTGCTGCGGCTCAACCCTTTTCCTCCCAATGCCATCCTGAGCGGCGAGGGCGGCGCAAAAGCCACGCCAGCCCTTTAGTCGAGGAGCGGTTTCCCTTCGGGCGTCTTGATGCCGGCGGCCCAGCTCTTCTTGACCAAAGCGACAACGGGCTTAGGAAGTGGCACATAGTCGAGGTCCTCGGCCATCTTGCCGCCTTTTTCATACGCCCATGCGAAGAATTTAAGTGCACCGGTGGCCGCAACCGGGTCATCCGGCACCGCATGCATCAGAATGAATGTGGCGCCCGTGATAGGCCAGGATTTGGCACCTGGCTCATCCGTGAGGATCTGATAAAAGCCCGGCGCATTGGCCCAATCGGCATTCGCTGCCGCTGCCTGGAAGGTCTGGGTGCTTGGGGCCACCCGCTTGCCCTCCTTATTAATCATGTCGGCATAGGTCATCTTGTTTTGCATCGCATAAGCGTATTCGACATAGCCGATGGCGCCGCTTGTCTGGATGACGTTATTGGCGACACCCTCATTGCCTTTGGCGCCGAGACCAACAGGCCATTCGACCGCGGTGCTTGCTCCGACATTTTCTTTCCACTCCGCGCTAACCTTGGAAAGATAATTGGTCCAGATAAATGTCGTCCCGGATCCGTCGGAGCGGTGCACGACCGCGATTGCTTGCGAGGGCAGCTTGATCTTCGGGTTGAGTTTCTTGATCGCGGGATCATCCCAGCTTTTGATTTCGCCAAGGAATATTTTTGCGAGAGTGGGGCCATCCAGGACCAGTTCGCCAGGTTTTACACCTTCGAGATTGACGACGGGCACGTTGCCGCCCACCACCGTCGGAAATTGCACGAGGCCGGCCGATTCCAAGTCCGCGGCCGCAAGCGGCATATCCGATGCGCCAAACGTCACGGTGTTGGCTTTGATCTGCTTGATGCCGCCGCCCGAGCCGATGGACTGGTAATTGAGGCCAACACCGGTTTCTTTTTTGTATTGATCCGCCCATTTCGCATAAAGCGGATACGGGAACGTTGCGCCGGCGCCGGAGATGTCGGCAGCCTTTGGCATAGACCCGGCCAGAACGCTTAAGGCGGCAGCCACGAGGGCGCTGCGCAGGCGGAAGGTCATTTTTGCCTCACTATCGCTAATCAGCCCAGCTGCTTTGGTCCGTGGCCAGCCTCATACGGGTGCAACCACGCGGCATGTGGCGGTGTCATACAAAGGCCGCTTGACACTTTGATGACAGGCGCGGTTCCATACTTAGCTCTGATATGTTGGAATTGTGACGCTGAACACCGCCCCTTGGCCCAGTTTCGACTTAATATCGAGCCGCCCGCGGTGACGTGCGACGATATGTTTTACGATCGCGAGGCCAAGCCCTGTGCCGCCTTTGGCGCGGCTCTCGCCGGCATCGGCCCGGTAGAAGCGCTCCGTCAATCGCGGCAGATGCTGTGCCGCTATCCCGGGACCGAAGTCGCGCACGGCCAAGACACATTGCCCGCCCTCTGCCGTGAGCGAGACTTTCACCTGCTTATCCTGGCAGAAGGGATCGCTTGCACCGTACTTTATGGCGTTCTCGACGAGATTCTCGGCGACCTGTATCAACTCGTCGCGATCTCCTGCGACAACGGCCTTTACAGGCAGATCGAGCACCACGCGTGTGCCGTTATCGGCCGCCATTGGCGCAAGCGTATCGGCGACGTGGCGCAAAATCGCAGCCATATCCACGCGCGATTGCGGGTGAAGATGCAAATTCTGCTCGATGCGCGATAAAGATAACAGATCATCGACGAGCCGGGCCATCCTTTGAGCTTGTTCGCGCATGATTGCCAAAAATTTTTCTCTCGCTTGCTTGTCGTCGCGTGCGGACCCTTGCAGCGTTTCGATAAATCCGAGCAGCGAAGCGAGAGGCGTTCGCAGTTCATGGCTGGCGTTGGCAACAAAATCGGCGCGCATGCGCTCGGCCCGGCGCACCTCGCTCAAATCGCGCAATGTTAGGATCGTCATGGGTGCCCGTCCCAGCCCGCTCACCGGAGCGGCATTGACCTCAAAAAACCGTTCGACTGGAACTCGCTCGAGCCAAGTCGCGCGTTCCGCTGTGCCCGAATCGCGCGCGTGCCTTACGGCATCGAGCAGATCCGGCGCCCGCAGGCCGCGTG
>JAFMSB010000259.1 GCA_017353815.1 Methylocapsa sp.
GGATAATCCCGGCTCCGGCAACAAAGGATCCTTTGCGCCAATTGGAGAAGCCTATCTTTTGGATACGAAAACCTGCCGCGTCTTTCTCGCCAAGGTGGATCGCAAGGATGGCGCGCAAACGCTCAAAGGGACCGCTTGCGCCGAGAAGCCGGGCGAGTGGTCGATCACGGGATAAAGCTCTGAATAAGGTCTAAATTCGTCCGACCTTCCGGCGTGCCAAGTATAACTATAACTGAAATGGCCACAGAAAAGATGTTAACGGACAGGGATACTCTCTCTCGACCTTGTCAGGGAAATCTCTGATTCTTCGCTTGATGTATTATTGCCAGCAGCCCGAAGCAGGGCAATATGACCTAACCGTCGAACTTGGTGGTGGCTGCATGCTCCTGTTGGCGCCGCCTACGTTTTTCCAAGCTGGAGAACATTTCATCGATCGGGCCGCCGGGAAATTCAAGTTGGATCAAGTTGGATAACGTCAGCTGATTCGCCCGCGTTTGCCGAGCAGGGCGGCCCTGGGGCCGCGCGCTAGCCCCTTCGAGGCAACCCAATCCTCCGGAATAAAGGCTCCTTGAGGCAGCGAATCGTCCACGTGGTTTTTGTGCCGCCACTGGCGAGGCTTCGCCCCGGCTGTTGCCCAAAAGGCTTGCAGCAGGCCTCAATCGGCCCCAATTTTGCCTTTAAGGACACAAGCGCCTGTGCCGCTTGCCGGGCAGGCGCAAGAATGGGCTGATTGATGCGCGATCCTTACCAGGTCTTGGGAATTACGAAATCCGCCGATGCCGCGGAAATAAAAAAAGCGTTCCGGAAGCTTGCCAAGAAACTCCATCCCGATCAGAGCAAGGATCCGAAGGCCAAGGAGAAATTCGCCGAGGCTAACGCCGCCTACGAAATTCTTGGCGACGAGAAAAAGCGCGCCGCTTACGACCGGGGCGAGATCGACGCCGAAGGCAAGCCGCGCTTCCACGGCTTCGAGGGCTTTGGCGCGGGCGGGCCGGGATTTGGCAGGCGCTCCTACGCCGGGGCGGGACCGGGCGCGCAGCATTTCGAATTTAATTATGGCGGAGGGGCCCCCGGCGGCGGATTTGGCGCAAGCGATATTTTTTCCGAGCTCTTTGGCGGCCTCGGGGCCGGCCGCAGGGGAAGGGCCCAGAGCCAGGCCAGGCCGCGCGGCGAAGACATCAGCGCCGATGTGACGGTTGGACTTGCCGAGGCGGCAAAAGGCTCAACCGCCCGCGTCGCGCTCCGCACCGGGCGCACCCTGGACGTTTCGATTCCCGCAGGCATCGAGGAAGGCAAGCAGATCCGCCTAAAGGGGCAGGGGCAGCCGAGTCCCTCCGGCGGCAGCCCGGGCGATGCCTGGGTGACCGTGCACATTGCCAAGCATCCCTTTTTCCGGGCCGAGGGGCGCGATCTGCGGCTCGATTTGCCGGTCACCCTTTACGAGGCCATCAATGGCGCCAAGGTGAAAGCGCCGACGCTCGAAGGCACGGTTGAACTCGCTATTCCCCCCGGCTCGAACGGCGGGCGGACTTTGCGCCTGCGCGGCAAAGGCTTGCCCGGCGCGCATGGTGCCGCGGGGGATCTTTTGGTGAGCCTGAAGATCGTGCTTCCCGACGAGCAAGATCCCGAGCTCGTCAATCTGATGCGCAAATGGGAGGCGCAAAAGCCCTATAATCCGCGCGCGGGAATGAAATGAGGGGCGGCGGTCCAAATACCGGCGGCTGGTAATCGCACCAAATCTTCTCGCCGAAATGTCGGCTATGTGTTCCTGGTGATTTCCCTGCCGATCGCGCCTTGTGTCCTCGCCAAGATCGAACGGCCTTGCGAGTTATGGAACGAGGGCGATTAAGGCGCTCGCCGGTATTCATTTGGCGCATGCGGGACTGCCGCCATGCAGCGCAGATCGCGCTTTGCGGCTTCTCGTTGCCGATCCAACTGCTCGGATCCGGAGTGCCGCTGGAAACGTTGCTCAAGGTGAGGGGGTGATTCCCGCGCCGCAGCGGGCCATGCCGCGCGGATATGCCGCCCTCCAGGAGCGAGGACGAGGCGGAGGCGCCGATTTGCCCCCTAGCCGCAGCGGAAAGCATCGTATATTGCCTTGCATCACACAAAGGTGACATCAAAGCTTGAATGGCGTCGCAGCCAGCAAGGGCGCGCAGCTAAGCGCATTGCGAAGCCCCGCGCACGGGCACGCGACTTTAGGCACGCGACTTTAGGAAGGAAAGCAAATGGATGCGAGCGTGAACTCTCCCACAACCAATGCCAAGCTGCGCGGCTGGGTCAGCGAAATGGCGGCGCTGTGCAAGCCGGACAAGCTTGTCTGGGTTGACGGAAGCCAGGAGGAGAACGGCCGCTTGTGCCAGATGATGGTTGATGCGGGCACGTTGATACGGCTCAATCCAGCAAAGCGGCCAAATTCCTATCTGGCCCGCTCGCACCCCTCCGATGTGGGCCGGGTCGAGAACCGGACCTTCATCTGCTCGATCAACAAGGACGACGCTGGCCCCACGAACAACTGGGCCCCGCCTTCCGAAATGCGCGCGACCCTGCGCGGGCTGTTCGATGGCAGCATGGCGGGCCGCACGATGTATGTCATCCCATTCAGCATGGGGCCGATCGGCTCACCTATCGCCAAGATCGGCGTGCAGCTGACCGACAGCCCGTATGTCGTCGTCAACATGCGGATCATGACCCGCATGGGCAAGGCCGTGCTCGATGCGCTCGGTCCCGACGGCTCCTTCATTCCCTGCATGCATTCGGTGGGCGCGCCGCTCAAACCCGGTGAGAAGGATGTGCCCTGGCCATGCGAAGGCGATATCAAGCGCAAATATATTGTCCATTTCCCCGAGACCTACGAGATCTGGTCCTACGGCTCCGGCTATGGCGGCAATGCTCTTCTGGGCAAAAAGTGCCTTGCGCTGCGCATCGCCTCGGTGATGGCGCGCGACGAAGGCTGGCTTGCCGAGCACATGCTGATCATGGGCATCCAGGCGCCCAATGGCGGGAAGACCTATCTCGGCGCGGCCTTTCCGAGTGCCTGCGGCAAGACCAATCTCGCGATGCTGGTGCCGCCCAAAGGATTTGAGGGCTGGAAGGTGAGCACCGTCGGCGACGACATCGCCTGGATCAAGAAGGCCCCGGACGGGACGCTCCGCGCGATCAATCCGGAGGCCGGCTTCTTCGGCGTCGCGCCCGGCACGAATGTGCGGACCAACCCCAATGCGATGCAAACGATCAGCAAAAACGCGATTTTCACCAATACGGCGCTGACCGACGACGGCGATGTCTGGTGGGAGGGGATGACCGGCGAGCCGCCCTCGCATCTCATCGACTGGAAGGGGGAGGACTGGGCGCCTGGCTGCGGCCGTCCCGCCTCGCACCCGAACGCCCGTTTCACCGCGCCCGCGAGCCAATGCCCATCGATCGACCCCGATTGGGAGAAGCCCGAGGGCGTGCCGGTCTCGGCTTTTGTGTTCGGCGGCCGGATGAGCAAGGACATGCCGCTCGTGTTCCAGGCCTTCAACTGGAGCCACGGCGTATACATAGCGGCGACAATGGGCTCCGAAGCGACCGCGGCCGCCATCGGTCAGGCGGCGATGCGTCGCGATCCGATGGCGATGCTACCCTTCTGCGGCTACAACATGGCCGATTACTTCAGCCACTGGCTCAATTTTGGGCGGCATCTTGCCGATCCGCCGCGGATTTTCCGGGTCAACTGGTTCCGCAAGGACGAGAACGGCAAGTTCATGTGGCCCGGATTCGGCCAGAAC
>JAFMSB010000260.1 GCA_017353815.1 Methylocapsa sp.
TGTGGCGGCGCTAGCGAGGCAAGGCTTCGCCGGCCGTGGCATTGGAAGACCGCCCAGTGATTCCTTCTTCGATCCGGCCAAGCATGTAAGGGAAAAACGGGTTGAAGGAAATGCGCAGCAACATATCCATGCTCACGATCAGGACGTTGCGCTCTCCGCGCGGCGCAAGGGCGCCGAGGTGGATGCCAAAGTCTTCCGACGGATCCGGATAAAGACCGTAGAGAGAATCGTTCATGGGAAACGGCAGCGCGACATGAGATAGCGAAAAGACTCCTGGAGGAAAAGAAAGCCCCAGGGAGCGGGAAGTTGCGGCACCCGTGCCAGCCTCGATCACGCGCTCGCTGACTTCGTTTGTCCCGGAATCCGAATTTGTAATAATCGTGGTCCGGTAGTTTTGTGGTGCGGCCGGAAGAATGCGTGAAAGCGCAATATCGGCGGACGAGCGCAAGAGCTGGCCAAATTTCACGCTCCGGTTGACGTCGAACAGTACCAGCTCGCTGCCGTTGGATGGCAAACGCCGATAAAGCGCCGAGACAATGGCCTTGGTGCTCACGGTAAAATCCACGACGGACTGAAAGGTCAGAATAGGCGGCAGTTTGACTAACTTGCCCTCGCGCGCGTAGCGGGTAAGCTGTTCCTGCAAGGCGTCCGCTATGCGCACCGATTGCCGCGCGCCATTAACGGGGAATGAATTGTATTTGAATGGATTGAATTCGGGCATCACGCTAAGCCATGCGGCCTTTTCAAACGGCGGAAGCAAGGCAGGCAAAGCGGCCAATCCCGCAATTCGTGCCCAGCGCGTAATCCCCACCATCGGCGTAATCAGCACAAGCCTGTCGGGCCGACTTAGCTTTTTGCCGTCAATTGAATCAAGCGCATATCTTAGTGCCAAGGCACCTCCCAACGAGAACCCGACCAGATGGAGGGGCGCCGACGGTTCTATGCGGCGGCGCGCTTCCCTCACCGCGAGCCGTGTGGCTGCCTCCCATGTCTCCCAGTCAATCTCGGTCAAAGCACCCGGGACAGTGCCATGCCCGGGCAGCCGGATCGCGATCACAACAAAGCCGTGGTCGCGATAAAGCCGGGCGATATGACGCAGACTGTAAGGCGAATCCGTCAGGCCATGCAGAAGCACGGCCGCGCCTGCGGGAACTCCGTCAGGCTCAAGCGTGTAGGACCGGTTCCAGTCCTGCGCAAAATGGGCCGGATATACCGGACTGCCAACGAAGTAGCGGTTGACAGGGGCGCGCTCATCCGGAGCGAGATGCTGGCTCACCTGCTGTCGAAGATCGTCAAAAATCCTTGCCTCGGCTTCGAGATATTGTTTCCAACCGGCAGCGTCGAGCTCTTTTGCACTCAACTCACGCGGAACATAGGTGTGCCAAATATGGAGCGGCGCCCCTCTTTCCGAATCCCACACGCGCACGCCGAGAAAGGTAAATGCAGCCACCATTAGCAAGGCAAGGAGGCGTTTCAGCCATTGGATTGCCACTTCCCGCTCTCCTGCACCGGCATTTTCTCGTTGCCGGGCCGATAGAAAGTTTCAAGGGCGACCATGCAGACGACTGTCAGAGGAGCAGCCAAAATGATGCCGAGCATGCCGAACAAAATTGTGAATGCGAAAATCGAGAATATCAATGTTACGGGAGGAAGCGAGAGCGTTCGGCTCTGGATATAGGGTGTGATGAGATAGCCCTCCAGAAAGCTTGCCGCGCCAAACACTAAGGCGGCGTCGAGCGCGAATTTGATCCCTTGCGGAAGCGCGGCAAGCGCTCCAATGACCATGGCCACAATCGTTCCCACATAGGGGACAAAAGAGAGCGCGCCACCCAGCATGGCAAGCGCCGCGGCGCCTTCGACACCAAATGCCCACAGGCCTGCGCCCGCAAATGCGCCGTTCATCAGCACGACCAGGAGCTGGGTAAAGAGCCAAGTCCGTAAGGTCGTGCCGGAGCGATCGAGGAAATGCCGGACTTTTTCTCTATATTCCAGGGGAGTCAAATAAATCGCGCCATTGACATAGCGGTCGGGATCGAGGGCGAGATAGATGCCGCCAAACATCAAGATTATGGCGTAGCTCAGAGCCGTCCCCAATGATGAAACGAAAGTTGTCAGATGCGCGGCGAGAGGGGCGGCGACTTGCGAAAAATCAAAGCCGCCAAGATTGTCTTCGACGAATCTTATCGATGCATGGCCCTCGAGAGACCTTTTGATGGCAGCGATGGCCGCGGGCACGTCCCGCGCTATCTCATCAAACTGCGTCCAAAGCCGCGTTCCGAAGTGGGACAACGGCCAGCCCAGGGCAAAAGTAGTTGCTGCCGTAGCGATCAACACCGCCAAGGCGTTGGGAATTTTTGAAAAATGCGTGATTGGCGTGGCTAAACCCCTGAGGCCAATTGCAATTACTATCGAAGCGAAAATAACGAGCAAGACCTGCGACAAGAGCAACAGCAGGATTGCCGCCGCAAGCACCAAACCAGCCGGGGCCATCCACAATGGGTAAGGTGAGAGGGCTCGATCTTGGGGGGGCGAAGCGATAATCCCCGGCTGGCTTTCGGATGGGGAGCACTTTGTTGCGCGCCCTCTTAACCAGGCCAACAGCGTCATCCTCCCTTACCCGCTGCCAATCAGTGGATAATTTAAAAAAAATCGGGCCGTCCTGCAAATGACGCCCGCTGAAATATTTGGGACCTGATATGCTAAGCAATTTTGGCCCCGCCCGGGCGGCACGCTGGGAGCTTCTGCAATCTGCAGGACCTCCCAGCGACACAGTCAATCCAAGAAATAGCGGCCGGGTTCTACCATCGGCGCCATCGGCACACGCGGCGTCCCCTGCGCCACCAGCAGACCCTGCGTCTGCGTCTGCGTACGAATACCACGGCTCTCTCGATGGGGCCCTCCGGCTCTGGGGACGGAATTTTAGGCACGGTCATAGGTGCCGATTGAGCCGGCCCCGTCATCAATACCGAGCCTGCACTCGCTGCTGCCGCACCGCTCAAAAGCAATGTCAATACTTTGCGACGATCCATCACTGCCATTGGATTCCTCCGTTGCCAATATACAACGCCTAATTGTAGTGCAGCTGACGCCAGTGTCCATAGCCCAGCTCACGAAAAAAAATTTGCTGAAGGAATGCTATTGCGAGAGATTAAAGATCCGGCCGGGGATGAGTTCGCCTCGCTCGATTGCGCCAACCGCAACAACGACGCCGCAGCAAGCCGCATAGGCCGGCCCATCAACTGGGGCATCTTGGCCACGCAGCAGAACCGGCTGGCCGCGCCGCAGCTGTGCCGCAAGCCGCAAATCGACCACGACGCGCCGCAGCTCCGAAAGCCCCGCCTCGACATGGCGCAAGACGCGGCTATCCGGCGCCGCTGCTTCTACGTCCTCAAATGTCACGGCATCCGCCTCGAAGAACGGCCCCACACGAGTCCTCCGCAAGGCGCTTACATGCCCATAGCAGCCAAGGCTTCTTCCGAGGTCCCGAGCGAGCGCGCGCACATATGTTCCCTTGCCACAGCGCGCCTCAAAGACAGCCGAGCCGGGCAAAGATTCGATAAGTTCCAAAGAATGAATCGTGACTGTCCGTGCAGACAAAGAAGGCTTCTCGCCAAGGCGCGCCAAATCATAAGCCCGATCACCATTGATTTTGATGGCCGAGAACGCGGGCGGAAGCTGCTCCAATGTGCCGGTAAAGCACGGAAGCACTGCGGCAATATCTGCCGCCGCGGGGCGCTGCTCCGCCTGCGCAACGGCTCTCCCCTCGC
>JAFMSB010000261.1 GCA_017353815.1 Methylocapsa sp.
CCGGCCGCGATCAGCGCCTTGATGACAGCCTCATTGGCATCGCCTTTGTTGCCCCTGCCATCGATGACGCGCCGGCCCTCGAAAGCCGGCGCTTCCATGGTGAAAAATCCTCCGGCGTCAACTGTATAAGGGATGCTCGTGTCGATACCCTTTGCTTCAAGCGCAGCCTTGTTTGCCATCCAGATATCGAAATCGTCGCGGCCGTGGCTCGGCGCGGTATGAACAAATCCGGTGCCGGTATCGGCGGTGACGTGATCGCCTTCCAAAAGCGGGACCGGGAAGCGGTAGCCCTTGTTCACGGCCGCGAGCGGATGCGCGCAAATGAGTGAGGCGAGCGCTTCCTCCGGGACATCACCGATCCGCTCGAAACCGCCTGCTTGCGCAGCGGCAAAGAAAGTGGCGGCGAGGTTATCGGCGATCAGATAGGCCGAGCCTGTCTTAACCCAATTGCCCTCCTGAGCGTCCGTGACGCGGTAAAGGCCATAAGCGATCCTGGAGGAATAGCTGATCGCGCGGTTTGCCGGAATCGTCCACGGTGTCGTAGTCCAGATGACAATGCGTGCGTCTGCAAATTCTACCGCGCCCGGCCGGACCGGAAATGCCACATAGATGGCATCGCTCACATAATCTTCGTACTCCACCTCCGCCTCGGCAAGCGCGGTCTTTTCAACCACGCTCCACATCACCGGCTTCGAGCCCCGGTAGAGCAATCCACTGGCTGCAAATTTCATGATCTCCCGGGCGATCTGCGCCTCGGCGGCAAAGCTCATCGTAAGGTAAGGATGCGCCCAATCGCCAATCACGCCAAGGCGCTGAAATTCCTGCGCCTGCACGCCCACCCAATGCTCGGCAAAGGCACGGCATTCGCGCCGGAACTCGTTGATTGGGACCGCGTCCTTGTCCTTGCCCTTGGCGCGGTAAATTTCCTCGATCTTCCATTCGATCGGCAGGCCATGGCAGTCCCAGCCCGGCACGTAATTCGAGTCCTTGCCGAGCATGCGCTGCGAGCGGGTCACAAGGTCTTTGAGGATCTTATTTAGCGCATGGCCGGTGTGAATGTTCCCGTTGGCATAGGGCGGGCCATCGTGAAGGACAAATTTGGGCCTGCCCCTCCCTGCCCAGGCAAGACGCGCATAAAGATTGATTTCCTGCCAGCGCTTGAGAAGCTCGGGCTCCTTTTGGGGCAGCGCCCCGCGCATCGGAAAACCGGTGCGCGGCAAAAAGAGGCTTTTTGAGTAATCGGGCGCGCCGCCGTCCGCGCACTTCGATTGCAATTCTCTATCCATCATGCTTCCGGCCTGCTCCGGCAACGAGAAAACGAGGCATCCTCCCCCCGGCCCAAGCCCTTGTGCGAAACCAGACCAGGAGCGATTTTAGGAGACGCGAAAACGCGGTTCGTGGCGGTGCGCAATCTCCTAGCAACAGAGGCGCGGACGATAAAGCCTGCTGCCCGAGAGGCCAAGCGGGAGCATACAAAGCGGGAGCCTCGCGAGGTCCCTCCCGGCAGCATGGTATCGCCAAAAAGCATCTCACGGGGCCGGGGCAGCCGGCCCAGTCATAGCGGAAGCAGCACCGCCGGATGGGCCATCCGCCACAACCGACTCCCTCCGGCGGCGCGTCCAGTCCTCCCTAGGACGCCTCAAGCAGCCGAGTCGCGGCGGCGGGTTCTTGCGAAGCGTTTTGCAATAGGGTTAAAACCTCGGCAGATCCGGAAAACGCAGCTCACCGCTATGCACATGCATGCGCCCCAGTTCCGCGCAGCGGTGAAGCGTCGGAAAGACCTTTCCCGGATTCAGCAGCTGCTTCTCGTCAAAGGCGCATTTGACAGCAATCTGCTGGGCAAGATCGACCTCCGAAAACATCTCCGGCATGAGATCGCGCTTCTCGACGCCGACGCCATGCTCGCCTGTCAGCACGCCGCCATGAGCCACGCAAAGCCGCAGAATATCGGCGCCGAATTCTTCCGCGCGCTCAAGCTCGCCTGGCTTGTTGGCGTCATACAAAATGAGAGGATGCAGATTGCCGTCGCCCGCATGAAAAACATTGGCAACGCGAAGCCGGTAGCGCTCCGACAATTCCTGCATGCCCGAAAGCACGGCCGGCAGCTCGCGGCGCGGGATCGTACCATCCATGCAATAATAATCGGGCGAAAGGCGCCCGACCGCCGGAAAAGCCGCCTTGCGTCCTGCCCAAAAAGAAAGCCGCTCGGCATCGGACGAAGAAATCCGGCATTCGGTTGCGCCGTGCGACAGGGCGATTGCCTCGACGCGCCCAACAAGATGATCAACCTCATCCGGCGTGCCGTCGAGCTCGATGATCAGGAGCGCTTCGGCGTCTCTCGGATAACCCGCATGGATAAAGTCTTCGGTGGCAAGAATCGCGGGCTTATCCATCATTTCCATCCCCCCGGGAATGATGCCAGCCGCGATGATGCCCGCAACACAGGCGCCCGCCGCCTCGTTTGAGGCAAAGGCTATGAGCAAGGCGCGGGCCGACTCGGGCGCGCGCAAAATGCGCACCGTCACTTCGGTGACGACGCCGAGCATGCCCTCCGATCCCGCGACAAGGGCCAAAAGGTCATAGCCCGTCTGGTCGAGATGGCACCCGCCGAGCCGAACCGTCTCGCCGTTCATCAGCACCAATTCGCAACCCAAAATATTGTTTGTGGTGAGGCCATATTTGAGGCAATGCACGCCGCCCGAATTTTCCGCGACATTGCCGCCAATCGAGCAAGCGACTTGCGAGGACGGGTCGGGGGCATAATAGAAGCCGCGATGCTCAACGGCGCGGGTGATCGCAAGATTGGTGACGCCGGGTTCGACGACGGCCAAGCGGTTCGCGAAATCGATTTCCTTGATCTTGTTGAACTTCATCATCGAGATGAGGAGACCGTCTTCGAGCGGCAGCGCGCCGCCCGAGAGCGAGGTGCCCGCGCCCCGCGGGACCACCTTGATGTTGTTCGCAAAGCAATAGGAGAGGATGGCGCTGAGTTCGCCCGTGTTTTGCGGCAGGACGACAAGCATCGGGAGCGCGCGATAGGCGGTGAGTCCGTCGGTCTCATAGACGCGCCGGGCCGCCTCGGGCTCGATGACCGCTTCGCTGGGCAGGATGGCGCGCATCGCGGCGGCGATTTTTTTTCTTCGCGCGAGGATGGTTCTATCGACAGGCCAGGCTCGCATTTCGAAAACCCTTGCAAAGAGAAAGCCGCGAAGATTTAACGCTTACGATCAAGATAGGTAATCACTTTGCTTTATGCACAGGCCATTTTACATCCGCGCGAAGCCATGTTTTAATTTATACCACAAAGGAGGAATCTCCGGAGGACGAGAGTGTGGCGTATCGCGTTCTCGCGTTGATCTTTGCCGCGGCGCTTGGCCTTTGCTCCGCCGCGCTGGCGAAAGAACATTGTGCGGTGGGGCAGGTCTATTTTCGCTCGAAGCACATTTGCGTTTCCAAGGGTACGCCAGTCGCGCTCAAGATTTATCACTACCGCCCGCCAGCATCAAAGGCGCGTGATGCTGCCATCCAGCGGCATGCCCGCCGACCCGGCAAGGGAGCCGCCGCAATCCGCCCGCAAACGCCGCGCGAGGCCGTTCTGCCGGCCAAGGTCCCAGTCCCGCCGCGGCGCGAGGCCGCTATGCCGGCAAGGGTTCCCCTGCCGCCGCGACGCGCAACCCTTACCGCCAATACAGCGTCAGGAATTCCTTTGCCGCCGCCACGGCCAGCGCCAAGCGGAGCGGCTGTCCCTCCGGGACAG
>JAFMSB010000262.1 GCA_017353815.1 Methylocapsa sp.
ATAAGGGCAAGGAGAGGGCGCGGTTAAATAGAATTGCGGCGCGTCGCGCGGTTCCCGGCTCACAATAATTTGCCTCTCCCAAAGTTCCGGGAACAGGACTCGTGGCCCGGACCGGCTCTTTGGGCACCCCTCATATACACCGCCGGATGACGATGATGCCAGCAATCATATCATGCAGGCATCGCTTGTTCGCGCTCATCAGCGAAACAACAAAAACCGGTAGAAACATGGTGCTCAGATAAAATAGCACCGCGTGTGCCGCCGCGTTGAGAAACGGCACTCTTGCGCCGTTCATAAGGCGCACCTCAAGGTCCATCGCCCGCATCCCCGGAGTCGCCATCGCCTCGCCGGAAATCGTCAACCCATTGTAAAAGAACGCAACGGCTGGAAAGAGGGGCGGAAAGGCGATGAGCGATAACCCAAAGGTCAAAAATGCAAGCGCAACCCAGAGCGCGAACGTGACCATAGAGACCAGTATTAAATCGACAAACAGCGCCATAATCCGCCGCGTCCGCACGCCCGCGAGCACCGGCGGGGGAAGCAAAGGCTCGACAAAGCTCGGCTCCTGAAATGCAGTTCTGCGGGAGCTTCCCCATTCGCTCATTTTTTGTTCCTTAGGCATGAAAGCGCAGCACTTTGACAGACTCCCGAATGCCGAAGCGCGAATTCCGCCCCACCCAGCCCCCCGACTGAGGAGCAGTATAATGCGGCCCAGGCGAGATTTCGGCGGCCGGGCGATGCCAGCCTGTCTTGGAATGTTATGCACCTTAGCCCAAAAGTGAAGGAGAGGCCGTCCCGCTTGCAGCCTTTTTTGCCGCCTCGCCCGTTTTCTTGTTCCCGCACGAAAACAGGGCATCCCGCCGGCCGCCAACTCTCGCGCCGCGCCTGGACCGGCATGCCTCGTATATTTGGCGAGCGGATTTGCTCATGCTGCCCATTCCGGCAGCATTTGCTTCTAAGAAAGGCAACTGCGGGCTGGCGGCAGGATCGGGTCCCGGTCTTCGCATTCCTCTGGAACTTCGATCCGAACCCTTGCCACGCAACGGCCCTCGCACCACAGTTCCATCTTCGACCAATCGCTGTGCAGGCCCCAGGCGGAGCCGACAACTTTCATCCAGCGCATCGCGGCCCCCGCAGACGCAAGCTCTGCGACACAGCTGTCCCGGATGCAGCCGCGATTATCGAAGAAACATAATCGGTAATGCATAACCAATATAATACGATTCTGAACCCTTCTAGTCTGTTACCTTTGCCACACAAAAATCCATATCGGCCGTTAGTCTTTGAGTCATTATTTGAATAATTATATTGATTGCGGCGAGCACTCAAAGCGTACGCTGCCAAAGATTGGCCGGAAAGCAAAATGCGCATCATGCTGTCAAAGGCCGCAGCTTTTTAAGCAAAAATCCGGAATGCTATTTTGTCCAGCGCACAAACAATTGCTTTTACCGGAAATCGCCTCCTCAATGCCTTCCACAGGGTTAGCCGCGAGCATTTTCTGCCGTATCTCGAAACGGTCGACGCCCAGGCGGGAGAGATATTATGCGAGGCTGGGACCATTCCCAAACATGCCTATTTTCCCGACGGCGCGGTCGTTGGGCTCGTGAACGTGATGAAGGATGGGCGTGCCATCGAAATCATAAATATTGGCCGGGAAGGCGAATTTGGCTTTTTGTGGGGGTTCCATAAACGCGAATGTTTTACCCGTGCAGTTGTGCGGCTGCCAGGGATTATACTTCGCTTTGGAGCCGATCTCCTGCGCCGCGAATATGAGCGCAACGAACATATCCGCGGCGCCTATTTCCGCTATGCCGAGGCACAGATCATCCAACTCGAGCAAACGCTTGCATGCAACGCCTTGCACACGACCAAAGAAAGGTTCTGCCGGCTGTTGCTGACAATGAGCGATAAGTGGGATGGGGAATCTCTGCCATGCACACACGAACTGCTGGCGGAAGCTCTGGGCGCGAACCGGAAGTCGGTAACGCTTGCCGCTCAACATCTGCAAAAAAACGGTCTGATTGGCTACAGCCGCGGTAGAATAAAGATTCTCGACCGGATGCGTCTCGAAAAGGACTCTTGCGAGTGCTATTCGGTGATAAAAAATTCGTTCGACTCTTATTTCAAGCCCGCGCAGGATTGGGCCTGAGATTTTATCCCAAGCGGCGGAGGCAAAAAGGCAAGCCGGCTGTCCTGATTTGCCGGACGAATGGGCGGGCGCTGTACTTGGAATTTAGGGCTTCTGGCGGCGATTGATGCCGCGAGATAGAACTGGCTGAACCGGGACGATATAATGCGCCAGGCGCTTCATTCCCTGCACATTCACACCAACGGCAAAGGCCTTGTTGATATTGGCGGCGAAATCTCGCTTTGGCTCCAGCACCAAAATATTTCGTCCGGCCTCTTGACGATTTTCTGCCGCCACACCTCGGCATCGCTCCTCATCCAGGAAAACGCCGATCCCGATGTCCAGAAGGATCTCGAAAATTTTTTCGAAGCAATCGCGCCGGAGGACAAGAGGCGTTATATCCACCGCGTCGAGGGAGCCGACGACATGCCCGCCCATATAAGAGCGGCGCTGTCGCAAACGCAGCTTGCGGTTCCTATTGCCTCGGGGCGCATGGTGCTTGGCGCCTGGCAAGGGATCTATCTTTTCGAGCACCGCCGCGCGCCTCACCGGCGGGAGGTCGTGCTGCACCTCCTCGGAGAATAAGGCCGCGAGCAGGCCGGAACGGCGCCGCATTCGAGAGCCTCTGGCATTGCCTGATGCGCACAGCTTCTTGAATTAAAAGCAGCGCTTCTTCATCCAAAAAAGAGCGCTTGAGATAGGCGCCTCGGCCGCGCCAAACGCGGGTTCTCATGCGCGCGCCACTCGAAGGCTCGATCCTGCTTCCGCTGCATGAAGCGCTCGACGCAAGCGGCCGCTAGCGCTTTCCGCTCGGCAGGAATCGGCCGAGCGATAAGAAATCGCGCCAGATCAGTAAGTTGGAGCGAATTCTGGTCGCAAAAATCTGTCAACCTTTGCGGAATTCGCTCTAAGGGCTGTGCCCGCGCGCATGCCACGGATGGGCTCAGGCGGGAGGCTGCGCAGCCTGGGTCACGCCGGCCAAGGCGGCGCGCAGAGCATCTTCCTTGGTGTGATCAAAGGATGTCCGCAACACCGTTCCGCCAACGCCCTTGAGATCCTCAAGTACCTTGTCTGTGGTAAGCTTGCGAATGAGGAGGAAGAGCGCCGCATCCCCAGGCTTCAAACTGTCGGCGACTTCCTTCATGAAAATGTCATTAACGCCGATATCGCTCAAATAGCCGCCAAGCGCGCCCGATGCCGCGCCTATTGCTGCGCCAGCAAATGGCATCATGAAGATCAGCCCGATCAAGGCTCCCCAAAAGGTGCCGGAAGCAGCTCCTGCCGCCGTAGTGCTCACGAGCTGGTTGAGCTTCACAGATCCGTCGGCCCTTTTGACCGCAATCGCGGCATCGCCAAGGTCGATCAAATATTCCTTCTGAAGCTCTAGGACTTTCTGCCGGACCTCTTCCGCCTTGGCCTCCGATGGAAATGCGATGACGACAAGATCGCTCATGCAGCAGCTCCCCCTTTGGCGCCCGGCTCCCCCAGGACCGCTTAATTTAGGCCAGACCGGGAAACATTGCTATAGCCCGTCGAAGATCACACCCGCAAACAGCACGGCGTATGCTGCCGCCAAAACCCAGAAGCGGTGCGTGGCGATATAATGGCCCGCGATTGGAAAATGTGTGT
>JAFMSB010000032.1:0-1081 GCA_017353815.1 Methylocapsa sp.
AGCGCACTTATCCCGCGATCCGCGATCATTTGCTGCCCTTTAAGGACAAGCTCAAAGCGCGCGCCACAAAGCAGGAATGGTTTGAGCTGCAGCAGGCGCAGCTCGCGTACCAACCGCGGATGGTGAAGGGTAAGATCGCATATCAGGACGTCTGCAATACAAATACGTTCGTACTTGATTGCGCTGGCTTCTTCTTGGCGAACACGTGCTATTTTATTGACAGTGACGAAGCTTGGCTTGCGGCGTTCCTAAATTCGCGACTGGTTGGTTTTTTTGGTGCAGTCTTACCACGAAAGCGCGAGGCGGGTATCTTCGGCTCTTCACCGAATTCGTTGAGCAGACGCCTCTCCCTAACTTAGGTGGGACGGAGGACGAAAAAGTTGCTGCGAAGCCTGTGCGCAAAAGCCTCAAATGCTGCCTCGCGGCGCCAGATGGCGAACGCAAGCGTCCTCCGCCGCATCCCGGACCTCTGCCCGCCGGACCGCAAGCCTAAACTGACAGAGCGCCTCAAAGAATGGTGGAAGCTCGATTTCAAATCCTTCCAGGCCGAAATCAAAAAGGCATTTAAGGCCGATATACCCCTGAAGCAGCGAAACGAATGGGAGAGCTTTTTGCGCGAGGAGGGCGCGAAGGTGCGGCGCTTGACAGGAGAAATCGAAGAGGCCGAGCGCAAAATCGACGCCATCGTCTACGAGCTTTTCGATCTCACTCCGGACGAAATCGCGCTCCTCGAAAGCTCCCTCGCCGGCCAATATTGAGCCCGTGCGCTCCTAAAACCGGAAAAAAAC
The DNA here is from genome assembly GCA_017353815.1 of Methylocapsa sp. Lineage (GTDB taxonomy): Bacteria > Pseudomonadota > Alphaproteobacteria > Rhizobiales > Beijerinckiaceae > Methylocapsa. Next base: position 789 of record JAFMSB010000032.1, read on the forward strand.
TGGCCGGTCAGACACGACCTTGCCTATATAGGCGCGAGCCTTATGGAGCGGGTTTGCGCCTTAGCTTGAATCGCGAAAGCGGTTGACGATCGGATAGCGGCGGTCGCGGCCAAAATTCTTCTTTGTCACCTTGGTGCCGGGGCAAGACTGGCGCCGCTTGTATTCGGCCGAATAAAGAAGCCTTTCGATTTTGCGCACGGTCTCAAAATCGTAGCCAAGGGCTGCGGCCGCCTTGACACACATATCCTTTTCGACAAGCGCCTCGAGGATTGGGTCAAGCACCTCATAAGGCG
>JAFMSB010000032.1:1091-8023 GCA_017353815.1 Methylocapsa sp.
AGGCGGCAGGGAATCCTGGTCTTTTTGGTTCTCGCGCAATTCCGCGGATGGCGCTCTTGTCAAAATGTTTTCGGGAGTCACTTCGCCGGAAGGCCCGAGCGCGCCTTTGGGCTTCCAGCGGTTGCGCAGCGCGGCGAGACGGTAGACCTCAGTTTTGTAGAGATCTTTGATGGGGTTAAAGCCGCCATTCATATCGCCATAGAGCGTTGCATAGCCAACCGACATCTCCGATTTATTGCCGGTCGTAACCAGCATCGCGCCGAATTTATTCGACACCGCCATCAGCATCGCGCCGCGTGCACGGCTTTGAATATTTTCTTCCGTAACGCCGGCATTGGTCCCTTCAAAAATCGGGGCAAGAGCCTTCTCAAAACCCTCGATCACGGGAGCAATCGGTAAAATGTCGTAGCGGACCCCGAGCGCGCGTGCGCAACTCTCGGCATCGCCCAGCGATTCGTTCGAGGTGAAGCGATAAGGCAGCATGAGGCAATGGACTCTTTCCCGCCCAAGCGCATCAACCGAGAGTGCGGCGCACAGAGCCGAATCAATCCCGCCCGAGAGGCCCATGACAACACCCGGGAACCCGGTTTTTGTCACATAATCCCGCAGCCCGAGCACACAAGCTGCGTAGTCGGCCTCTTCGCCTTCTTCGATCTCACAATGCGGCCCTTCGGCACAGACAAAGCCGTCCGGTCCGCGCTCCCAGACGGTCTTGGCAACCATGGGCGCAAAGGCCGGCAATGTGAGCGCGGCGGAGAGGTCCGCATTGAGGGCAAACGATGCGCCATCAAAGACAAGTTCGTCCTGCCCTCCGATCTGATTGAGGTAGATCAGAGGAAGTCTGCTTTGGCGCACGCGCGCAGCAGCAACCGAAAACCGCTCCTGCGCCTTGCCGCGCCAATAAGGCGAGCCATTCGGCACAAGCAGAATTTCGCCGCCCGCCCTCGCAATGCATTCGACGGGGCCGGCCCCCCAGATATCCTCGCAGATCGGGATGCCGATGCGCGCGCCGTTAAATTCGACCGGCCGCGGCATTGGTCCGGGCGCGAACACCCGCTTTTCGTCGAACACGCCGTAATTCGGCAGATCCACTTTGAAGCGGACAGCCTCGATGCGGCCCCTATCAAGGAGGGCATAGGCATTGTAACAACGCCCATCTTCGTGCCATGGCAGGCCGACAAGAACTGCCGGCCCGCCGTCGGCGGTTTCGGCGGCGGCCTTGCCGGCGGCCGCCCGGCAAGCCTCGACAAAAGCCGGCTTCAACACAAGGTCTTCGGGCGGGTAGCCGGCCAAGAAGAGCTCAGAGAACATAACGATGTCGGCGCCAAAACCTGCCGCCTTTTTCCGGGCTCGCCTTAGCCGCGCCAGATTGCCCGCAATATCCCCTACGGTGCAGTCGATCTGCGCGAGCCCGAGGATGAGGCGGTTTGCGGCCGGAGCTTGGCTATTCATTTGCAGTCGGGGTGCGGCGGAAGCAGACCTCTGCGTCAATTTTTTGCCAGGAGCCAAGTGGCGTCCTTGGCGAGAACGCTGCAGTCGCGTAGCGCCGCGACCTTATGGAAATAATTTCTCACCGGACAGGTCCCGGTTTCATCTTGCCAGGTCCAATCATCGCCGCACAGGGTCGCCGCCGGGAATAGCTCGTGCACCAGCAGATATTCCTGGGGCTGCTTGGTGGCGTCGATGTAAATTATATCCGGCTCGACGAAACTGCGAATGTGGGGATAGCCCATCTCCGCAGGCATCCGAACGGGGATGACACGGTCGCGGAATGCGCGCAAATTGTGCAAGGCCACGTTAGCGATGCCATGCTGCCGGATCGCCGCCGCTATCGGCCGCAACGGTTCGATACTCTCGACCCAAGAGGGCGGAGAGTCGATGACCATGTCGACAAAATTCTCAATTCCTCCTGTCCAAGGATCGAGCGCAATAAGCACGAGATCTGGGTGGGCGGCGAGCCAGCTTAGGGCAGAGCCTCCGAGAAAGGTGCCCACCTCTAGGAAAATCCGAGGGCGCGTGTTCCGGATGAGCTCGGTGACAAGCTCGCGGCCGTCGAGATTCCAAACATATGGGGGCGCGCCTTCAAGCTCCGATAATTCTGGCCAGGGATGGCGAGCCCGTAAAGCGGCAAGAGCATGCAACCCTGTTTTTGCAGTGCTTTTGCAGGCCATTGCCCCTCAGCTCTGATTTGGATACCGCGCGCGGCGATCAGCGAGCCGGGACGGCGCGCCGCGTCCCTCTCTGCCGCCAGCGAAATTGTGCCCCGGAACCAGTGTTACTCGGCAGCATCGGCCTGGCTTCGCCCGCGCTCGATGCGCTCCTTTTTGAGGAGTTCGGCCACAAGAAACGCCACTTCGATTGCTTGCTCGGCATTGAGCCTCGGATCGCAGTAGGTGTGATAGCGGTCATGCAAATCGGCCTCCGAGATCGCGCGCGCGCCGCCGGTGCATTCGGTGACGTTTTTGCCGGTCATTTCGAGATGCACGCCACCGGCATAAGTGCCCTCCGCGCGATGGGCGGCAAAAAAGGCGCGTAATTCGCTCATGATCTTGTCGAACGGTCTTGTCTTATAACCTCCGGCGGCCTTGACCGTATTGCCATGCATCGGATCGCAGGACCAGACGACAATGCGCCCCTCCCTTTGCACGGCGCGGATGAGCGGCGGCAAACATTCTGCCGCCTTGTCGGCGCCGAAGCGGCAAATCAGAGTGAGCCGCCCGGGTTCGTTCATTGGGTTCAGTATGTCGATGAGCCGCAACAGCTCGCCCGGCGAAAGCGCGGGACCGCATTTGATCCCAAGCGGGTTCTTGATCCCGCGCGCATATTCGACATGGGCAAAGCCTGGGCGCCGCGTGCGGTCGCCGATCCAAAGCATATGGCCCGAAGTCGCATAATGATCGCCCGTCGTCGAATCGATCCGCGTTAGCGCTTCCTCGTAGCCGAGCAGCAAAGCCTCGTGCGAGGTATAAAAATCGGTCTGGCGCAGCACCTCGTGCGCCTCGGGATCGAGGCCGATGGCACGCATAAATGCTAAAGTCTCGGTGATCCGCGAGGCAAGCTCCTCATAGCGCGCGGATTGCGGACTGTCCTTGACGAAGCCGAGCACCCAGCCATGCGCGTTTTCGAGATTGGCATAGCCGCCGGTCGCAAAGGCGCGCAGGAGGTTTAGTGTCGCCGCCGATTGGCGGTAGGCCATGAGCTGGCGTGCCGGATCGGGCGCGCGTGCGGCGGCGTCAAAGGCGATGTCGTTGATGATATCGCCGCGGTAGCTCGGGAGCTCGACGCCATCGCAGATTTCGGTTGGCAAGGAACGCGGCTTGGCGAATTGCCCGGCGACGCGGCCAAGCTTTACGACGGGCACCGCCGCGGCAAAGGTGGTAACGACCGCCATTTGCAGAAATACGCGGAAAAAGTCGCGGATGTTGTCGGCCGAGTGCTCGACAAAGCTCTCGGCGCAATCGCCGCCCTGCAGGAGGAAGGCCTCGCCCGCGGCGGCCTTGGCGAGCAGGCGGGTGAGCTTGCGCGCCTCCCCCGCAAAGACGAGCGGCGGGAACCCGGCAAGCTGGCGCTCGACCTCGGCAAGCGCCGCCTTGCCGGCATATTCGGGCACCTGCTCGGCCGGCTTGCCTCTCCAGCTCGATGGCGACCACGGCTCCATCGCCCCTCCCTCGCTCCCCGCGCCTGCGCCCTAAGGTCAAATCCAACCATGCCTTATACGGGGGGGGTGGAAAAGGGAAGATGGAAATAGGGCAAAGACGCGAACTGAGTTTAGTTCATGAACTAAACCAAACCTTTACGGACCGGGAAAACAATCAACCCAGTCCTCGTACCACTTGCTGGTATCGACTGTCACTTCGGTCATTTCTGTGTAGAAATCGTAAGGTTGATCGACGGGAGCGGCGGTACTGCACCAAAACGGAAAGGATTCCTCCTATGTCGCACCGTCACCTTTTCGGAAATCTGAATTCGAATCCCATTGCAGTTGCACACAGACAGACCCGCGTGCTTCGTAGTGAATAATATCGGCGTCGCTTTCAACAACGTGCATCGTTTCGTTGTAAACCTCTTCGATAGAATGGTGTCCGGCTAGCTCGTCGAGATTTGCGATTGTCTCACGGAGGAGTCCGTAGCTTCGCGTTGCAGATGTTCCTCTATCGCATCGACCAACTGCTTGCGGAAGTCTTGGATGGTTTAGAAAACGTCGTTAAGCGCTCGAATTACGCGCTCAGCAAAGGCCTCGATTTTTGCAGGGGCCTCCATGAGTGTTCCTGGCCGCACGTGAGTCCTCTTATTGAGCTCCTCTAACGCCATGCCAAGCCCGTTATGGGGTTCGTCAGGGTCGATACCCAATTCGTCTTTCAGGAAATTGTCGAGGAGGCCACCGAAAGTTGCGTAAAGAGCGCGCTGACGTCGCGTGACGCGGGTAGTGTCCATTGCTTGCTCGAACCACGCGCAGTTGCGTACCATGTCCTCGGGCGCCAGCGTCTCTAGCGATAGCGCGAAGAGTTCGCGCAATCCTGCAGCGAATAGGTGCCCTCGCATCCGCTGGACCAAGGCGCCAGATGACATCCTCTCATCGATCAAGCGCTTCTGCCTCGCCGCTATGAAAATCGCCGGCACGCAGACCAAACTCATCAAAACTTCGGAATCAGGAAACTAGCGAGTATCATGGCTCATGTAATCAACGGTTCATCATGCCGGTCTGCCCGATAGCGTCGGAGAATTGGACGACCGGCTAAAGAGGACAGCCGAGCCGCACGGCCCCATATGGCGAAGCGAAATTAGGTGCAGCCCCGATGGGCTCACGCCAGCGCATTTCGGCTGGGGCAACAACAAGGAGAGCCGCGCTTATCGCCTCGCCTTCTTCGGCCGGGTGCTCTTTTCTTGTCTCGTCGACGCGGACTTCCGCGATACCGTCGCTCCTCGCGCAGGGGCGTGGATCGAAACACGGACGAGGGCTATGGCGTTTTGATTTTGCCAACGACCGGGCGATACTTTCTTGTGCCCTATGGGTCGCTGGTGCCGCAGGGAATCGACAATTCGCCGGTCGCGGAGCACTGCCTTGCCGGAGACAAGATCTCGCACGAATGGTTCTTTTTTTCTGCGGTAGAATCGGTCGAACCGTCAGCCTTTGCGCAGGGCGGCAAGCACGGAGACCGAGGCGCGGCCATCGGGATGCAGGCCGGACTTTGTTTGAAAATCAGAAATCGCCTTCTGGGTCTTGGCGCCGATCACGCCATCGGCCTTGCCGTCGAGATCATAGCCGCGCCGCATGAGCAGCGTCTGCATCTCCCGGCGATCGGCGCGGGAAAGGCCCGGATCATTCGTTGGCCAGGCGGCAACAATTCCGTGCCGTCCGCGCAGCCGGTCGGATAAGACCGATATCGCGAGCGCATAAGACTCGGCGGCGTTATAGGAATAAATCGCATCGAAATTGCGGGTGACCAGAAAGGCGGGACCGTTGGGCCCGGCCGGCAAGAGCAGACCGCCATTTGGGCCGGAGCCCAGGGGCGACCCGTCGATCCGGGTCAGGCCGCGCGCGGCCCAAGCCGCCAGCGGCTCCTTACGGCCGCGCCCGCTTGGCCCCGAATAATGGGGAGGCAGCTTGACCTCAAACCCCCATCCGCCGCCCTTTACCCAGCCGCTCTTGTGCAGATAGGCGGCGGTCGAGCCAAGCGCGTCGGGCACGGAATTGATCAGGTCCTTGCGGCCATCGCCATCGAGATCGACGGCAATTCGCAAGAAAGTGGAAGGCATGAACTGGGTGTGGCCGAAGGCGCCCGCCCAGGAGCCGTTAAATTGCCCCGGGTCGATATCGCCGTTCTGGATGATTTTTAGCGCGGCAATGAATTCGGAGCGGAAATAGGAAGCCCGCCTTTCGCCCGAGCAGCCAAGCGTTGCCAGAGATTGGACGACCGGGCGGGTCCCAAAACTGCGGCCATAATTCGATTCGACGCCCCAGACGGCGGCGATTGTGGCCCGGTCCACGCCGAACCGGTTTTCGGCGGCAGAAAACGCCTCGTTCCAGCGGGCCAACATGGCGCGGCCGTCGTTCACGCGCTCCTCATCAACGAGGCCCGCAAGATAATCCCATATCGGCGTCTTGAACTCCGGCTGGACCTGCGCCATCGCAAGCACGTCGGGATTGGGGGTGAGCCCGCGCGTCACCCTGTCGAAGGTTCCGGCATCGACTCCGCCTGCGAGCGCTGCCCCGCGCAGATTGGCGAGACAGGCCGGAAAATTGGCGGCATCGGCCGCGGATGCGGCAAAAACGGCAGCCAAAACAGCAAAGTGCATATAAGCGGCGCATCCGCGCGCGGCATTACTCGCCAAGGCGTTACCTCATCGAGGGACCAAGGGCTTTAGCCCCGGAAATCAGGCAGCAAGAAGGCGCTGAACCTCGTGGACCAGCTCTTTCAGATGAAAAGGTTTGGACAGCACCTTGGCCTGCCTCGGGGCGCTGCTGTCAGGATTGAGGGCCACCGCCGCAAAGCCTGTGATGAACATCACCTTGATGTCGGGGTCGAGCTCCGTTGCTTTGCGGGCAAGTTCGATCCCGTCCATCTCCGGCATCATGATATCGGTCAGCAGCAGCTCGAAAGGCTCCTCGCGCAAACGTTGATAAGCGGCTAGCCCATTGTCGAAGGAAGCGACGTCGTAGCCCGCGTTGCGCAGCGCCTTGCTGAGGAAACGGCGCATGTCCTGATCGTCCTCGGCCAGCAAGATCTTGGAATTGATTGCGTTCAATGACTCGTTCATAGTGCTTTGCGCCCCGCCGCTTTTGGCATACAGACTCGGGCTTTGTAAAAATCGCGTGAATAACGCGCGATTCTTCTTCTGTCCGTTAATTTTTTTGCATTGGCACGGCAAGTAATTCGAGGCTACGCGGACCGGCAAGGATGCCCGCTCAAAGATCGCTAGCTTCTCTTTTG
>JAFMSB010000032.1:8033-10904 GCA_017353815.1 Methylocapsa sp.
TTGCTCCGAAGCAAGCGGCATGGCACACGATTGGGGAAGATGTTTCGATTGCGGCCGCGAACCTTGCTCGAGGAAGTGCTGGAGGGCTACGAGCCGCATGAGCCGGAGCTGGATCCGCCGTTTGAAGTGATCGAACCCGCGCGCCTTTCCTCGGCGCTTGTTTTTTCGTCTCCTCACTCCGGCAATATCTACCCGCGCCGCTTCCTCGAGTGGGCGAGGCTCGACGAAGCAGCGCTGAGCCGCTCCGGGGATGCTTATGTCGATCAATTGTTCCATGGTGTTACTGCGCTCGGCGCACCCCTCATCAAGGCACGCTTTCCTCGCGCCTATCTGGACCTCAACCGGGAGCCTTTTGAGCTTGATCCTTCGATGTTCGAGGGGCCGCTGCCGCCCTACGCCAATACGCGGTCGCTTCGGGTGGCGGGCGGGCTCGGCACCATCGCCCGCGTCGCGGCGCAGGCAGAGGAAATTTACGCGCGCCGCGTGCCGGTCGAGGAAGCTGTCGCAAGGATAGAAAAACTCTATAAGCCGTACCACGGCTGCCTTAGCAGGCTGATCCAAAGGGCGCAGCGCCACTTCGGCATCGCGGTCCTTGTCGATTGCCATTCTATGCCATCCGCCATATGGCGCCCGGGACAGGCGCCGCCCGGCGGTTTGGCCCCGCCGCCTCAGAGGCCCGAGATCGTGCTGGGCGACCGCTTTGGCACGAGTTGCGGCGCGCACTTGGTCAACGCAATCGAAGCGGAATTATGCGGCCTGGGATACATTGTGCAACGCAATAGGCCCTATGCCGGCGGCCATATCACCGAATCTTACGGCAAACCCGCGGATGGTTGCCACGCAATGCAGATCGAGATTTCCCGTGCTCTTTACATGGACGAAAGCGAGCTGCGGCCAAATGGCAGATTCGGCACCGTCGCCGCCGATTTGATCAAGGCCGCCACCGCCCTGGCGGAGGCGGCGGCCACGCATTTGAGCCGGCGGCGGTCGGCGGCGGAGTAGCCGGGCGGCGCTGTTGGCCGCATTCGGTCACCGGGCAGCGTAGCCGCGGCTCGTTTCTAAAATCCGGGCGGTAAAGCAAGATCCTGGCGGAAAAAGAAGAGGCCGCTTGCGTTGCCACAAGCGGCCCAAGTCTAGGGAGGAAACGCCCAAGGAGGGCATCGGCGATAACATCGTTATCGCACCGCAAAAACATAGACGTGCGGCGCACAATTGTCAAGGGGGGAGCTCGAAATTTCTTTTAAAATTCATCAATCATATAATTATTTGTTTTTTTAGACAGTTAAGCCGAAAATAAGCCGCAGCTGGCGCCAAAGTTAACGGTTTGTCCACATCTTTATGTAGCGGCACCGGGCTTTCGAACGCCCCCAAAACCGTGACTTGCGACATCGAGCGCAGTTCGGCCGCAAGCCGTGCAATTGCGCCCAGCGGCTCGCTTTCTCGCTGTCCGGCGTCCGTGGCTGCTGCAAGTTGCCGATGCAGAAGACTCTTTGCCTATGACGGCGCCTGTGGTATCTGGCCTTTCCGCCCAATCCGGTGCTCTCGGTCCGAATTGGGGCAACCAGCGGTGGCACCCAATTCGGGCGCATCTCTCCGGAAAGCCGCAAAAGCCTATGGATGCGTTTCTGATCAAGACCGGCCAGCAGCTTCGCGCCGGCCGGTCCGTGAACCGGACAAGGTCCGGCCCCAGAGATGGGAAGCCCCTTTTTCCGGCACCTACGGCCATCGCGTTCCCGCGTCTCGCGGCGGCAGCCCCGGCGGCTGCGCTCGCATTCCTCCTTTCGATCACTGCTGTTTGCGCGCAAGCCCCGGTCCCTGGCGGCTCGCCTGCGCCCACGGCGCAGCCGCAAATAAAGGAGCCATCCCCCGGGCTAGCACCTGTGGCAGCGCCTCAAACCAGCACCACGGAAGCGATAGCTGGATCGCCGGAGCGGGAAAGCAAGCCTCGTCTGCAGGCACCGGCGGCTCTTTCGGCGGCGCTCCCGCGAGATTTGTCTCCATGGGGAATGTTCTTGAGCGCCGATCGCATTGTGCAGGCGGTGATGATGGCGCTCGCTTTCGCATCGCTCGTGACCTGGACCGTTTGGCTAGCTAAGACAGTCGAGCTTTGGAACGCAAAGAGGCTTGCCCGGCGCGGCCTTGAGGTTCTTGCAACCGCGCCAAGCCTGAAGGCGGCCGAAAAGGAGCTCGCTGGAATGGCTTCGCCGGTCGTGCGCTTTGCGCGGGCGGCCAACGAAGAGGCGGAAAGGTCCGCGGGGCTCGCGGCGGAAGGAATCAAAGACCGCGCGGGGGTGCTTTTGTCCCGGATCGAGGCAAAAGCTGGCCGGGCAATGGCTCGCGGAACGGGGATGCTGGCCACGATTGGAGCGACGGCGGTTTTTGTCGGCTTATTTGGCACCGTCTGGGGGATAATGAACAGTTTTATCGGCATATCGCGGGCAAACACCACCAATCTCGCGGTTGTCGCCCCTGGGATTGCCGAAGCCCTGCTCGCAACGGCGATGGGCCTTGTGGCGGCCATCCCCGCCGTCGTGATGTACAATTTTTTTGCCCGCTCGATCGCCAATTACCGCGCCCAGCTCGGCGATGCCGCGGCCGAGGTTTTGCGCCATTTGTCGCGCGATCTCGACCGCGGGATGTTCCGGCAAAGCGAGAGCGGCGCCGCGGTTGTGAACCTGCGGCGGCCCGCGGAGTAAATCTCTTGGCCATCCGGCTCTCCTCCGAAGACGATGCGCTTGAGGCCGCTCACGAGATCAACGTGACGCCGTTCATCGACGTCATGCTTGTTCTTTTGATTATTTTCATGGTAGCCGCGCCGCTCTCCACCGTTGATGTTGATGTCGATCTTCCGGCATCCACGGCGAAACCTTC
>JAFMSB010000033.1 GCA_017353815.1 Methylocapsa sp.
CGTAAAGCCACGAGGCGCGCTATCAACGATGGAGTCTCTTGTCGCATTCCTAGGCGCAGATTCTAGATCACGGGCAGTTTTCGCAGCCGCGACGATACTGTTCATCGGCGTTTCCAACGTTTGGTGGGGGCGTGCATTTCCGGGCGTGATAATTCTCTTCCTCATGCGGATGGCTCCTTCTTGATGTCTCGCCGAGCGGCGCGGCTGGGCTCCGCTTCAAGGTCGCGGTCATTCCGGCCGAAAATAAGTTTAGCTCGGACCTTAACCATGATTTTAAAAGGACAGTTTAGAGGCTCGCCGCAATTGTTGATGCTGGCCTTCCGAGTTGCGTCCGACGCCGAGCTTCGGCAAGGACGTTATCGCGTGGTTCTTATGCTGGCTATTCAGGAGCAGGGCTACGGCGGGCTCGATCCTAAGACCGCGAGGCATCTCGCCAGCTTCGCGCGGGGTGATTGGTCCCCGGCAGGTCGCCCACCGAGGCTATAGCGGGTGTACTCGGTGCTTTGTTTCCTAGCCGGGTGAGCGCAAGGCAAGGAGAAATAAAATGAGACTTCTTTCCTTGACTGTGGCGGCAGCATTGACGCTCGCGGCTTCATCGGGGCAAAGCCAAGCTGGCTATCATGGTTACAACTGTTACGGTCACAACGATTATAATCCCTGCGCTGCGGGTGTAGCGCGCGCGCCGGCTGGAGGAGCTGCGCAACCAGCTTATGTCTCCATGCCTGCGCCGTATTACGCGCCTATGTGTTGGGAGGAGCCCCATTACGATGCTTGGAGCCGGTTCGCAGGTTTGCAGAGGATTTGCCAGTGATGGCGCGACAGGCAAAAATGGGCTTCCGGCAACAACCAGAAGCGGAGGCAAAGGCGGGGCTCGCCGCGTGGGCCACTCTTTTGCGCCGCGCGCTTTTTTGGTCCACGGACGATTTCGCAGTTGTTGTTGTCGGTGCGGGCGCTGCCGGACTCGGCGCCGCCATGCGGCTTGCAGCGTGGAGGGTCTCTCTCATCAGGGGCGGAGGCAGAGCCCATACGATTACCGAGGGAGCGTTCCCGCTCGATCTGGATCTCGAGTTCAACTCGCTCGATGCGCAGCGCGAGGCCTATATCAAGAGCCAAGCTCATGAGGGCTGGCGCCTTGACGCGGGCGTCTGAATGGGCCCGAGAATTGTTCGCGTCACGTCAAACGCTAAGATGGGGCGCAAACGCGTGCCTTATCTCTCAGGGCCAGCCGTCACTTCTATGGGCACGAAACCTGCTGCGAGGAAGCGCCAACGAGTTCCGCCTCCTGAAAGGGCTCACATGCTTAAGTTCAAGCTAGCGGCGCAAAGCCTCCGGATATCGCGGCGCTCATGTGCGCTAGCCGTGGCAGCCTTTGCAATTTCGATCCCGTTCGAAAATCTTGCCGCCGCCACGGCTGGCCATGCGATTCAAGGGTATCGAACCCTGTTGGCGCAGCCCTCACAAGAGCAGCTACAACCTGCTCCTTCTCGATCCGTCCCTCAGCCGGAAACGCGCCCTTCAACGGCACCACCTCCCGTCCCCTCGGCGAACGCTCCACGCACACCGCCGCGGAACGAAGATCTAGCCAGAGGGAGGGAGGGCACGCCGGCAACGGTAGTTGACGAACAGCAACTCGGAAGCATCCTCGGCAAGGACGTCCTGAGCCAAAGCGGCGAAAACATGGGACGGATCGTGGATATTCTTGTCGATCATACTGGCCAACCGCGTGCAGCGATCATCGATTTCGGCGGATTCCTCGGGCTCGGCACCCGCAAAATTGCGGTTAACTGGCGCATGCTCCGTTTCCAGTCCAACGGCAAAATGGATAATGTCGTCGTCGATCTCACCCGCGATCAGCTAAGGGTCGCTCCAATCTTTAAGCCGGGTGAACCGGTTGTCATAATTGGCCGGGCGGATGCGGTGCAGTAGGCCACCGCCAAGCCGCACGCGCGATCTCTGGTTCTCGTCATATCAATCATCGTAGCATTCCCGCGGTGCCAGTGATGAATCGCAGAACCCCTCCGAACAGCGGCTATGCCAATGGTGGCGCCTCCTTCGCTTTCGAGCCTAAGGAAAACTGCGCCCGGACTCCGTCACAGGCAAGCCGCCGCGGTCTCGACTGGTTCGCATTCTTTGTTGCCGACGTGCAGACGGGCTTTGGACCCTTCGTTGCCGCCTATCTGACCGCCCAGAAATGGACGCAGGTTGATATCGGCTTCATTTTGACGGTTGGGGGCCTCGTTAGCTTGGCCGGCCAAATCCCAGGCGGTGCGATTGTAGATGCAGCACGTTCGATACAGAGGGCAGCTGCCCTGGCGGTCCTTGCTATTGGCGCCAGCGCATTCGCTCTCGCTGCCTGGCCGATCTTCATAGTTGTCCTTGGGTCCAGGATCGCGCAAGCAGGCGCGAGTTGTGTGTTGGGGCCGGCAATGGCTGCCATCAGCCTTGGCCTCGTGGGTCATGATGCGATTGGCGAACGTCTTGGTCGCAACGCGTCTTTTGCCTCGATTGGCACTGGCCTTGCCGCGGTCAGCATGGGAGCCAGCGGGTATTACCTCTCAAGCCGTGCGGTTTTCTTCGTGGCAGCGGCCATGGCCGCGCCGGCCTTGATCGCACTTTTTCGGATGAACCCAAGCGAAATCCATTCAGCGAAAGCCCACAGCCATGATCCACAGTCCAGTCCCTCCACGATGACATCGGGGCTGCGCAATCTTCTTGGCAACGCTCCCCTTCGGATCTTTGCTGGATCTGTGCTCCTGTTTCAACTCGCCAATGCGGGCATGCTGCCCATAGCGGCAAGCATCGTGACGTTGCGCTCGAGCAACTTGGCAACGGTTCTTATCGCTGGGGCCCTCGTAGTGCCTCAGTTCGTGGTTGCCTTGCTATCGCCGCGGGTGGGGCGCAAGGCCCAGAAGAGAGGGCGGCGGCCGCTTCTCATCGCGGGCTTCGGCGCGCTCGCATTCCGCGGTGCATTGTTCGCGTTTGTGATAAACCCGTATCTTTTTGTTGTTGTGCAGCTTCTCGACGGCATTTCAGCGGCGGTTTTTGGTGTGATGGTTCCCCTAATCATCGCGGATATTTCGCGTGATACAGGCCATTTCAATCTGGCGCAGGGAGTGATCGGCTGTGCGGTCGGCATCGGCGCTGCGGTCAGCACCATGCTGTTTGGCTACATTAGCGATCATTTCGGTAGCTATGCGGCTTTCGTTACCATGTCCGGGACTGCCGCCGCCGGGCTTGCTATGGTGTGGCTCGCGATGCCGGAAACGTGCCCTAACCCAATGTCGAAGATAGCGCAAAGCTATTAGAGAGAGACGATCCGCGGCCACGGCGAAGACTCGGCCATCAAATCCCGATATAATCCCAGGTATTGCTCGGCCATACGCCGCGCTGTGAACCGCTCTTCAAATCGCTTTCTGATGGCGGCACGTGACAGCCGGGGCAATTGGGGTATAGCGCCGACGGCGCTCGTCTCGTCTTCAACGATGAAGCCGGTTAAGCCGTCGTCGATCACTTCAGGGACGGAACCACGGTTAAATGCGATGACGGGCGTACCGCATGCCATAGCCTCAATCATCGCCAGACCGAATGGTTCCGGCCAATCGATCGGCAGAACCAGTGCAATGGCACCGCTCAAAAAGTTCGACTTTTGTAGATCCGTGATTTCGCCGATGAAGTCGACACGCGGTTTACTGAGGAGTGGGTGAATTACTTCATCGAAATAATCTTGATCGGCCGCATCGACCTTTGCCGCAATTTTAAGCGGTAAGCCGCAACGCCGGGCAATACGAATGGCGCGATCAATCCCTTTTTCCGGCGAGATACGGCCAAGGAACGCAAGATAAGAATGGTCTACCGGTTCCGGCGTAAGCAGGTTCTCGGGCAATCCGTGATGAACCGTGCCGATCCAGTTTGCGCCCGGCACCGGGCGCCGCTGCGAATTAGAGATCGATACCAGTGGAACCGACGAAAAAGTTGAGAACACAGGCTGATGCTCCGGCAGATCAAGACGGCCGTGCAGTGTTGTGAGAAACGGCACAGGCTGCCGCGACATCACAGAAAATGGATAATAATCCAGATGAAAATGCAACAAATCAAAGTCCTTCGCACGCCGGCAGACCTGTTCCACCATCATCATATGAAGCGCATTGGGATCGCGCACCGAACCGTCGAGCCGCAGCGACCTTGGCCACATCGCCTCCAGGCGTGCTACCGTTACGGAGTCCCCGCTTGCAAAGAGCGTGACGTCGTGCCCCAAAGCGACAAGCTCTTCCGTCAGCCAAGAAATGACACGTTCAGTGCCTCCATAGAGTTTGGGAGGAACCGCCTCGGTCAGCGGCGAAACCTGGGCTATCCGCAAGTGCGCACCTCCTTGAGTTAGTAAACTATGGTCAAGCTCTAGCAGCGCTATCGGGTAAAATTAAGACAACCCCAACCTCGAACGGAACTTCCCAATGCGGTCTTGGTTTAATTGTCTGCCAGGCATGAGAAACTTAGATCGATGCGTCCGCTCGCTGCAGAGAAATCGAAAGCTCGACAAACTTTGCGCCCATTTCCAATGGACAATATTTACGGGATGGATGACCTCACTCGGTACGCAAACCGGCCGCTGGCGTTCTTGGTGCTTTACATCCGGTCGCGCATCGGGTCTCATGCCGCCGTCCTTGGAGCAGTATTAGCTGCGGTCGGCTTTTCGGTCAGCACCCAGTATGGCATCAAATTTCTCGTCGATACACTAACGGCTGGGCCGCAGAGCGGCAGCCCCTGGGCGGCCTTCTCCTTGCTGCTATTCTTCATAGCTGCCGATAATCTGCTTTGGCGTGTCGCGAGCTGGATTGCCAGCTACACATTCGTGCGGGTTACCGGCGACGTACGCAATGATCTTTTCAGGCATTTGACAGGCCACGGGCCGAGCTATTTTGCAAAACGGTTGCCGGGCGTGCTGACCAGCCGCATCACGGCTACCTCAAATGCCGTTTTCAGCATAGAAAACATGTTCGTCTGGAATGTAATGCCGCCCTGCGTCGCGACCGTTGGTGCGATCACCTTTTTGACGACAGTCAGCGTTTGGATGGCTGCATGCCTCGCGGCTGTGTCCAGTGTCGTCATCGTGGTGATTTTCCGCATCGCTGCTGCCGGTAAGCCGCTGCACCATGATTTCGCTGACAAGGCCGCAGCGGTCGATGGCGAAATGGTCGATGTCATTGGGAATATCGCCTTGGTGAAGGCATTTGGAGGCCTTCAGCGCGAACATTGCCGCTTCAACTCCACAGTCAATCGAGAATTGGCGGCTCGCTCCCGCAGCCTGCGTTATTTGGAAAAGCTACGGCTGATACATGCCTTTGTGACGGTGGTATTAATGGTTGGCCTACTCGCCTGGGCCATCCGGCTCTGGCAGCAGCAGTTGGCGACCGCCGGTGATGTCGTTCTTGTCTGCACTCTCGGGCTGTCTGTGCTTAGCGCCACACGCGATCTTGCCGTGGCCCTGGTTGACGTCACCCAGCACATTGCCCGCCTTTCCGAAGCGCTTGCCATGCTTTTGACTCCCCATGAGCTGCAGGACCATCCTCACGCAGCCGCTCTTATCCCGGGAGGCGCCTGCGTCACCTTCGAGAACATTTCCTTCTGCTATCCCGAAGGGCGGCAGGTATTTGAGAATTTCAGCCTAATTATCGAAAAAGGTCAGCGGGCCGGACTCGTTGGTCCGTCAGGCGGCGGCAAATCCACTCTCATGGCGCTCCTGCAGCGATTCTACGACTTGCCAAGCGGCCGCATCTTAATCGACGGGCAAGATATTTCCCGGACCACTCTGGCAAGCCTCCAGCAAACCATCGCGATCGTGCCGCAGGACACCGCCCTCTTTAATCGTTCGTTGATGGAAAATATTCGCTACGGGCGGCCTGAGGCAACCGATGAGGAGGTCTGGGAAGCAGCGATCGCGGCGCGGTGCAGCTTTATTCAAAACCTGCCCGCTGGTCTTGACACCATCGTCGGCGACCGTGGAGCGAAGCTATCGGGCGGCCAGCGTCAACGGGTGGCAATTGCCCGCGCATTCCTGAAGAACTCACCAATTTTGCTGCTTGACGAGGCGACGTCCTCTCTTGACAGCGAAGCTGAAGAAGCAATCCGCGAGGCTCTGGAACGCCTCATGCGTGGACGCACCGTCATCGCGGTCGCGCACCGTCTTTCGACGTTGCGGAATTTTGATCGGATCATTGTCCTGAGGAAAGGGAAGATCGCGCAAGATGGAGACCCCGAGCGCCTCTTGCGTGTGGACGGACCCTACCGCACACTTATCACACAGGAGGTGAGCCGCCTCGCCGATCAGGCTGCCTGAGTGTAAGCAACAGAAATCCGCGACGGTCCGTTGCTGCGATCTCGAAGAGATGACGAGCGAGCGCGGCGTTAAAGTCGATTGCACGACACTTTTCCGCTGGGTTCTGCACTGGCGCGCCATGGCTAGAGCGTTTTGCATTTAGGTTGACTTGTATCCGGCATTTGCGAGGTAGTTCGAGGATTCCTGCGGCGTGTCGGTATCGGGGGTTTCGGCGGCGGCACGTTCAACGGCCTCTCCGGCCCATGGCCTTTCGCATCGCGTGCTTGATTTTAGCGAAGGCCTGCTCGATGGGGTTGAGATCGGGGCTGTTCTGCGATGGCGCAATCAAAAGGCAAAATAATGCATAGCGCGATTTTTGTTGCTAGCGTTCCGCCTATTATTGACCGTCAGAATTGGATCGGGTTTCTCGGCGCTCTTCCCACGAGATTTTCGATGCAAGAAAGCATTGGAAGAATTGCAGAAAATGTTTGGCTCGCGAATTTCCAGCTCTCACCAAGCGCCTAGAGTTGGCTCGTGACGTCAGCCGAAAAGCATGGCATCTCTTATGGAATTCTGCCATTTGCCGATGAGCCTCAATGGCTTCCGGGCGGGTTTGATCCCAAAACCATTCGGGTCCGAAGTGAAGGCTCATGAATGACCCTTTCCTTTGTGAACGCGACCCTTAGTGGCTGGGCGAGTTTTTGGCTCTACAGATGACTTTTTGCTCTTCCCTAATTTCAGTTCGTCATGATGCTTAGGCGGAGTCGATAACATGCGCTTTAGCGCATCTTCGCGGCGGCGCTCAGTCTCTTCGTTGCTATAATGATCATTTGATTTTGCGCTCATATGTGGAAGGTAACATGCCACACGATCATGTCATATCCTGGCGACAAAGCAGAAAAGGTTCAAGAGGACTTCGACAAGTTTTTCTCCCGCATTGGCAATGCAGTCATCAGATGGGCGCATGTAGATAGAAATGTCTTTGATCTCTGTATCAACGCACTGAAAACAAACGGAGAAACGGCTGCAGCCATTTTTTACAAGTCATCAAATATAAAAGACCATTTGATGTCGGCCGGTGCTCTCTTCCGATATGCGCTGCGAGAAGCCAACAAAAATGAATGGAAGCTATCTTTGATACAATAGAGCAACATACAAATTACTGAAGTGAATATTATGGCTGGAGCACCAAAAGCTTTAGCTGCAATTAGTCAAACGATTTATTGGATGGTGTCTGCGGAAGAAAGTAAATTACTTCACAAGAAGAAAAAAATTCAAAACTTTTTAAGCAACGGTTATATTTGGCGAGACCCGAAAGACGGTGCCAATAACGCTTGGCCCGCGGCAGAACGGCATGAGTCGTCATGGAATTTCCGTGATTAAGAGGTGGGCCGGCCTGTTCTGCGGCGCGCCTCACTCTTGGATAGGAAAGCACGGGGGGAGTTGCTAGAAGGCGGCTTTGTCCAGCTCGGAAAGCCAATGCGAAAAGGAGCCGTCTCGCGCAAGACTACGGAAACCGCCATCGAGATCAAGGCCGATCTCGACGGCTCTGGGCGTGCCGATATCAGGACGGGCATCGGATTCTTTGATCATATGCTCGAGCAGCTCGCCCGCCATTCGCTCATTGACATCGAGATCCGCGCCGAGGGTGATCTTCACATCGACCACCATCACACGGTCGAGGATACGGGCATTGCTCTTGGCCAGGCGCTGCGCCAGGCGCTCGGCGATATGGCCGGCATTGCGCGCTTCGGCGATGTCCATCTGCCCATGGACGAGGCTTTGACCCGGGTTGCCGTGGATATCTCCGGGAGGCCTTTTCTGGTCTTCAGGACCAAATTCCCGCAGCCCAAGATCGGCGAATTCGATACCGACCTCGTGCGCGAGTTTTTCCAAGCCTTTTCCACGCACGCGGCGATGAACATTCACGTTGAGACGGTCTATGGCGAGAACGCCCATCATATCGCCGAGTCCGTCTTCAAAGGCTTGGCGCGGGCCCTGCGTGCGGCAATTGCCCGCGATGAGCGCCAAAAAGGGGCTGTCCCCTCGACCAAGGGCGTGCTCAGCGTCTAATTGTCGCAAATCGGTGCCGGCAGCCTCCCCAAGGACAGATCCGGAATTACAATCCCGGACGAGACGCTTGAAATGGGCCGGATATGCGCAATTGTGGCTTGTCTGGCCGTGGGCGCCGCGCTTGGCTGCGCGGCATTTCGCACGACCCCAATTTTCCAGGATTTCGGACTGTTCCCCCGCAGCGTCCGCGGCATCCCAAAACGGCGGGGCCGCTGGGCCGGACTCGGTTGATATGCCGCCCGGGGAGATCGAGGCCCAAGGGATCGAGCGATGCTGTTGACCGCGACGGGAATGGTCGGGGGGAATCAGCGCCAATTTGATGCGTCTCGGCGCGCTCGATTTTGGCCTCATCGTCGGTGGCGCCGTCATCATCGCATAGAATAGACTCAGGCATTTGGCCGAGCGCGAGCGTGCCTTTGGGCGGCGGCTCTCCGAGTCCGAGCGTCTCAGCACGATCATCGGATCTGCTGAGGAGATGATCAAGCCATCCGTATTTGGCCAGGCGATCATCATTCTCGTTTATGTGCCGCTGCTCACCTTTTCCGGCATCGAGGGCAAGATGTTCGAGCGTTTCTGCAGCCGTCGGATTCATTGCTCTTTCGGGGGTGGCAGTCCTGAACGGCTGACGGCATTCTACCCGGCGATTTGGGGCCGTGACCCATCTGCGGCCGGTGGTGGTGCAAAAACCACTCGCGACCGTTGTGATCGGCGGTTCGATTAGCGCGACGCTGCTGGCGCTGCTCGTGCTGCCGGCGCTCTATGCGCGCTTCGGCAAGCCCGGAGTGGCTGTCAAGGGCAATGTCCGGCGGGCGATCAAGGCCGGAAAGGCAGAAAAGGGCTGCCCCTCGACCAAGGGCGTGCTTTCCTGCTAACGGGAGGGCGCGGGCGGGATTGTCCAGAAGGAGGCGGGAATTGGCCATCTACTCAGTGCATCTGCGCGGCGAGGAGCCGGGCGCACCCAATGATGCCGTCTTTGTCTCCCAATCATTTACCTGGAAAGCATTTTTTCTCGGCCCGCTCTGGCTTGCCGCAAAGCGGCTTTGGCTCGGCCTCGTGCTGTGGGCAGGCGCTTATTTTCTCTTGATCGCGGCCGCGGCCGGGGCCATCTTGGTTGGATCCATCGTGCTCATCGCCGTGGCGGTGCAGATTCTCTTTGGCCTCGAAGCGAACCGCCTCCTCGAAGCAAAGCTTGCGCGCCGCGGCTTTCGTCTTGCCGAAGTCATCTCTGCGCCCTCTCGCGACGCGGCGGAGTCCGCATTCTACCGCGGCCAACTCGGCCAAGGGCCGGGCGGCGAGGCCGCCGGCGCGCAAACGGGCGGCCCGTGAGCGCCTCAACAGATGTCGCAATCATCGATTACGGCTCGGGCAATCTCCACTCCGCCCGCAAGGCGTTCGAGCGCGCCGCACGCGACTTTGGCTCTCGCGCAACCATATCGGTAACGCGCGATCCGGACGAAGTTTTGCGCGCCGGCAGGGTCGTGCTGCCGGGAGTAGGTGCTTTTGCCGATTGCCGCGCCGGCCTCGATGCTTTGCCCGGCATGGTTGCGGCGATGACCGAAGCGGTTATCCAAAAGGGCAGGCCATTCCTTGGGATCTGCGTGGGCATGCAATTGCTCGCAACGCGCGGCCTCGAACATCGGATCACTCCGGGGTTCGGCTGGATTGCGGGCGATGTTGCCGCAATCGATTCCCAGGGCGGCCGCCTGCGCATCCCGCATATGGGCTGGAACACGCTTACGGCGCGCATACCGCATCCGCTGCTCGCCGGTATCCCCACGGGCGAGGCCGGCCTGCATGCTTATTTCGTCCACTCCTACGCATTCTGGCCAAAGGCCCAAGAGCGCATCGTGGCTGCAACCGATTATGGCGGCCCGGTTGCCGCATTGATTGGCCGGGATAATATTGCCGGGACGCAGTTTCATCCCGAAAAGAGTCAGGCGCTTGGCCTCGCCTTGATTGCCAATTTCCTGCGGTGGCGGCCGTGATTCTTTTCCCTGCAATCGATCTCAAGCAGGGCCATTGTGTGCGGCTCGAGCAGGGCGACATGGCGCGAGCGACGATCTTCAGCACAGATCCTTCCGCGCAGGCGCGGGTCTTCGAAAGCCAAGGCTTCGAATATCTCCATGTCGTCGATCTTGACGGCGCCTTTGCGGGCGAACCGGTGAATGCGTCCGCAGTCGAGGCTATTCTTGGCGGCATAGACATCCCTATTCAGCTTGGCGGCGGCATACGCGACATCAACCGGATCGATATGTGGCTTGGCAAAGGCGTTGCGCGGGTCATCCTGGGGACGAAGGCTGTCCATGATCCCGGCTTTGTACGCGAGGCGGCGCGGCTTTACCCCCGCCGGATAGTAGTGGCGCTCGACGCGCGCGGCGGCAAGGTTGCCGCCGAGGGCTGGGCCAAGACCTCGGAGCTGCCAGCGATCGAAGCTGGGAAGAGATTCGAGGATGCCGGGATCGCTGCGATCATTTATACGGACATTTCGCGCGATGGCCTTCTC
>JAFMSB010000263.1 GCA_017353815.1 Methylocapsa sp.
TTTCGTCGAGCGGATTTTTGGTGAACTCTCTCTTCCTGCGCGCCCGGTGAGATCCAATCGCGAAGCGGTGCGCCTCGTCGCGCAGCCGTTCGACGAAATAAAGCGCGGGGTCGCGCGGGGGAAGGCGGAAAGGCTCCCTGCCCGCGGCGAAAAAGCTCTCGCGCCCGGCGTCGCGATCCTGACCTTTGGCGATGGCGATCACATCGACCCCGTCAATCCCAAGCTCCTCCAGCACCCGCCTTGCGGCCTCGAATTGGCCCCGCCCCCCATCGATCAAGACGAGATCCGGTTTATCCGGAAACTCCATATTCTGGGCTGCCGCGACCCCTTGGGAGCCAGCTTCCCTCGCCCCGCCAAAGCCTTGCGCTTCGGGAGCCGGCCGCCCGCTGCCTGCCGGATGTGGAGGAGTCTTCAACAGCCGCAAAAACCGGCGCCGCAAAACCTCCCGCATCATCGCATAATCATCCCCAGGCGAGGCATCCTGATTCTTGATATTAAACATGCGATAATGCGTTTTTATGAAACCCGCCGCGCCTGCCACGATCATGGCTCCGACCGCGCTCGTGCCCATGACATGCGAATTGTCATAGACTTCCACCCTCCGCGGGGGCTTTTCGAGATTGAAGGCGCAAGCGAGCGCAGCGAGAAGTTTTGTTTGCGAGGCAGTCTCCGACAATTTGCGGCCCAGGGCCTCGGCGGCATTGCGCCGGGCGTGCTCGACAAGCTCACTTTTTTCGCCTCGCGCCGGCACGGTGATCTCAACCTTGCGTCCGGAACGCTCGTGCAAGGCTTGCTCGAGTACCTCGTGATTTTCGATCTCATGCGAAAGCAAAATGAGCTTCGCCGGCGGTTTGTCGGCATAAAATTGGGCGAGGAAGGAGTCGAGCACCTCTGCGGGCGCCAGACTCTTGTCGGCGCGGGGGAAATAGGCGCGATTGCCCCAGTTTTGGTTGGTCCGGAAGAAACAGACCTCGACGCAAAACTGCCCGGCCTCCTCGGCGATTGCGAAAACATCCGCCTCTTCGACGGACCTTGGGTTGATGCCTTGGGCACCTTGGACGGCCGAGAGCGCAGCAATGCGGTCGCGCAGTTTTGCCGCGCGCTCAAACTCCATCGCCTGCGAGGCCTGTGCCATCTCCCGCGCGAGCAGCTCGCGCACGGCGCGGCTCTTGCCCGATAAAAAGGCGCGGGCTTCCTCAACAAGCGCCGCATATTCGGCCTCGCCGATCACTCTCGTGCAGGGAGCCGAGCAGCGCTTGATTTGGTAAAGCAGGCAGGGCCGCGTGCGGTTGGCAAAAAAACTGTCCGTGCACGAGCGCAAAAGGAACGCTCGCTGCATCGCCTTCAAGGTGCGGTCGACGGCCCAAACGCTTGCGAAAGGCCCGAAATAATCGCCTTTGCGATCGCGCGCGCCGCGGTGCTTGGTGATTTGCGGCGCCGGATGATCGCGGGCAAGGAGAATGTAAGGAAAGGATTTGTCGTCGCGCATCAAGACATTGAAGCGCGGCTTCATCTGCTTGATGTAATTCGTCTCAAGCAGCAGGGCCTCGGTCTCGGTCTTGGTCGAGACAAAAATCATCGAGCCGGTCAGCGCGATCATCCGTGCAATCCGCGTGCTGTGGCCGAGTGGCCGCAAATAGCTCGCTACTCTTTTGCGGACGCTTTTCGCCTTGCCGACATAAAGAACCTCGCCATTGGCGGCGATCATCCGGTAGACCCCCGGCCCTTCCGGAGCGTGCTCCCAGTGGCGGCGAATGATGGCTGCGCCTTGCTCGGTCGGGGCGGGACGGGCCGGCTCAATGGCGCCATCCACGGGCGTGCCGATCTCGGGATCGCCCGGCGGCGGCGAATCTGGGTGATTGTTGTGAGTGCCCGGCATGAAGCGGATCTAGGCGATCTATCCGGAAGTGAAAAGGCTTGGTGCGATGCCGCGCGGCTCTGTGCCTTGGGATGCGAGCTGGAGCCAATCCCTCGAAATATTCCAGCCCATTATCTTTTAGAATTATTCTAAAAATGTTTCACGGGAAACATTTTTGTCCGATTCCCGCTCAAAACCTTACAAGCCGGCAACAAGGTTTCGCCTTTGGCCAATTAAGATCGGCCAGTACTTGTGTGCGATTGGGGCCCGCGAATTCGCAAGCGCCCCGGCCCCACTCCCTGGCGGTGGGCCGGAATTTAAGGCGGGTCGCATAAATCGGGGGGACGGGCGTGGCCTTGGCAAGGACTTTGAGCCATTGAGCTGAAGCACGATTTAAAGCAGCTCACGCCGCCTTCGTGGGTGCCTCGCATGCTTTATAGGGCTCAGCCGCTCGCCAAACTCGCAGCCGTAAGAGGAATGGCCGCAGCGGTGGTGGCCGGAATGTTAGGCTGAGGAGGCGGCTGTTGAGCGAACTGCATCGTATCACCGTCGATCCGGATCAATGCGGCGGGCGGCTCTGCATCCGCTCGTTGCGCATTCGCGTGAAGGACATTCCGGTTCACTCGCCCGGGAGTTCCGGTTTCATGACTGACATGGATATTGGACGGCCATAATATTTGTACGGCACCATTGAGCATTCAACGCGCACCTGCCGGGTCGTCACAATCGGCATCGCCTCATTGCGCTTAAGCTTGGCGTAGCACTGCCTGGCCATGCGCAAAATCGTATCTGCTGACGCTCTTGTAAGCTGCTCTCCGCTTCTCGATATAAATTCAAGCCATCGAGCAGTGGTCGCCGCCGGTTCCTCCTACGTAGCCGTCAAATAGGGCGACATTTCTTTATCGCCGCACTTCAGCCTAACACTATCTCCGCTTTGCTGCCCTTGGCGGATGATGTCGATAAAATTGAATTCAAAATCGGCTGAGCCAACTTTGGATGAAGTGGCTCGTGCAACCGCGTCTGCGGCCTCAAGGCACCTCTCATCAAGCAGATGGCCAGGAGGAGCGTTTGTCATCGCTGCCTGAACATGCTCTAAGGTATCTGGACTAGCGACTTCGGTAAGAACGCTATCATCCGAAGCCAATGAACCGGCGATTCCCTCGACGAATCCCAGGACCGCGACAATCGCTGAAAGCATCCGTTTCATTTTTTCCATCTGTGTTTTCTCGGTTGTTCTGCGAGTCACTCGGTCAGTCTTTAAATGGCTTGGCTTCTAAAACCATTCTATCCAGAAACGAGAGATCGAGAATCCCCAGCTGATTTTCATAAGTCTTGCAGCAAGTGAATAACACAATTTGCAAGCAGGTATCCAAAAACAACTCTGCCCCGCCGTTCTCAACGCTAAGGCCGGGCACGTCCCATCGACCATGGCCCCATCCAACGCCAGGTGAGTCAAATGCGAAAGCAGGAACATTCCGCTCTTCGCCTGGCTTAAAGCGATAACCTCGTGTGGCATTACCTGCGTGCTTGGTGCCATGGCAAGCGCCTTGGACAACATCAAAAGCCGGCTTGCAAACCTTCCGAACGTTCTCGCAAATCTCACTTTTATCTAAGCCGGCCTCAGCTGCGATGTAATCAACAAGGTGATATGTCACGATGCCTGCAATATATATGCGTCTTCGATTTGCGCGATCCGCCAAAGCTTCCTTGACGGTCGGGATGACAATCTCTGAGGCAAAGGTGTAGGAGTTCATCAGTTGGCCCTTATTAATATTAATTTGATGTGCGTTCAGATGGGATAAATCGCGCTACGTTTTCACAACAGCCGCAGTTGCTCGCCCGCGCGTGGCGGCGGCTGGAAAAGATCGCAGCGCAACGGCGCGGTTCGCT
>JAFMSB010000264.1 GCA_017353815.1 Methylocapsa sp.
TCGCGCGGCTGCCAGACGAGCTGCCCGTCTTGTTTTTGCCGGTGCAGAACTGCGGGCTGTCGATCGAGCACTTGGATTTTCCGGGCACGCTCAGCCTTTCGTCGACGGCGCTCATTCATGCCTGGACGGATATTTGCGAATGCGTGCACAAGACGGGCTGCCGCAAGCTCGTTCTTTTGAGTTCGCATGGCGGCAACAATGCGGTGCTCGATACAATCGCGCATGATCTTCGCGCGCGGCTTGGCATGCTTGCCGTAATCGCTGCCTTCCGGCGCTTCGGCGCACCGGAGGGACTCTTTTCTGCACATGAGCTGGCGCATGGCATCCATGCCGGGGAGGTGGAAACATCCTTGATGCTGGCCTTCCGGCCGGAACTCGTGCGCATGGAGGAAGCGGCCGATTTTCCCTCCGCGAGCGCCGCAATGGAGCGCGATTTTAAGTGGTTTCGGAGAGATCGTCCGGCGGGTTTTGGCTGGATGGCGCAAGATCTTTCGCCTGCCGGCGCGATGGGTCATGCGGCGGCCGCGGCCGCGCAAAAAGGCGAGGCCTTGGCGGATTATGGCGCAGCAGCCTTCATCGAGCTGCTGGCTGAGATCGGCCGGTTCGATCTTACGCGGCTCAAGGCAGGTCCGCTTTCCTAAAATTTAGATGCGGGCGGATGCGCGGGCTGCAAATCGCATATGAATTCCGGCCGTTCTTACTTCGGCAACGGCGAAATCTTGTTATCCGCTTGTAAGGTTTTGTGGGGGAACCGGTCAAAAATGTTTCACGTGAAACATTTTTAGAATTATTCTAAAATATTGCTTAGGTATCATTGCAGGCCCGCAAGAAGAGCGGGCGCGGCTGCCGCTTCGCAGAGCTCTTGCCTTGCGCTCTCATATTCGGCGCGCATCTGCTTAATAACTTCTGCCGCGGGCAGGATGGCGCTAACGGAGCCAACCCCTTGGCCCGCTCCCCAGATGTCGCGCCAGGCTTTTGCAGCTTGCGCGGATTTGCGGGCCGCAAAATCCATCGCCTGCGTTTCGCGTGGGCCGAGACTGTCCGGATCGAGCCCGGCAGCGATTATGCTATGGCGAAGGTAGTTTCCGGGCACACCGGTGAAATAGGCCGAATAGACGATATCATTCGCGCTGCCTGCGACGATCGCCTCCTTGTAGGCCAAGCTCGCATTCGCCTCTTGCGTTGCAATAAAACGCGTGCCGGCATAAGCGAGGTCGGCGCCCATCGCGCGCGCCGCAAGCACCCCGCGCCCGGTTGCAATCGCTCCCGCAAGCACGATCGCGCCCGGCCAGAATTTGCGCACTTCTTCGACCAATGCAAAGGGCGAGAGCGTCCCTGCGTGGCCGCCGCCGCCGGCACAGACGAGAATCACACCGTCAGCGCCGGCATCGATTGCCTTTTTCGCGTGGCGCGGATTGATCACGTCGTGAAACACGATCCCGCCCCAAGCGTGCACGCGGGAAACAACTTTGTCCGGCGCCGACAGGCTCGTGATAATGACTGGAACTTTAAACCTTTCGCAAAGATCGAGATCCCGTGCGAGCCTGTCGTTTGAGGCGTGAATGATTTGATTTACGGCAATAGGCGCGATTTCCGCTCCCGGGTGCCGTTGCCGGAACGTCTCGAGAGCCGCAGTAATCGTTGCAAGCCACTCGCCAAGAACTGGTTGCGGGCGGGCATTGAGTGCGGGAAAAGCGCCGATCACGCCGTTGATGCATTGCGCGATCACGAGCCCAGGGCTGGATATGACGAACATCGGCGCGCCGATGAGAGGCAAGGACATGGGCGGGAGCTTCTCGGGCCATGCCATGTCGCGCCTTTCTTTTTGCGGGGCACATGCCGCACCGTCACGCCGGGAGACGCAACACGGGCTCACGAAGAAGCCAAGGGGACGATCGTGCCTCCCATGGCCGGTCCAGGCCCTCGATCGCGAGCAGGCGCAGCTTGGTCGCAATCCCGCCATGGGCAGAAAACCCGCCCATCCGTCCGTTCGCTCCTGTCACTCTATGGCAAGGCACAAGAAGCGGGAAAGGATTTCGCGCAAGCGCCTGCCCCACCGCCCGCGCCGCGCGTGGCGCTCCGATAGAATCCGCGAGAGCGCCGTAAGTTACCGTCGAGCCCCGCGGAATTGCGCGCGCGGCCGCGTAGACGCGGCGATGGAATGGCGGCAGAGTGCTCATGTCGAGCAGAATGCCGCTAAGATCGCTTGGCTCGCCACGCAAGAGCGCGGCGATTCCCTCCGCGGCACGCTCTGCCTCCCCCGCGGCCGCCTTGTCCCCGGCGCCGGGAAAACATTGCAGCAGGCGGGCGCGTGTCTTTTGCGCACTGGTTTCGGGGAGCTGCGCGCCCAAGATGCCGTGTGCGCCCCAGGCAAGCCCGCAGACGCCAATTGCCGTGTCGAAGAGAGCATAAAGGACTGGCATAATGAGATCCTAGCATTTATCGCGGCAATCGCAAACGCGCCGCAGATGTGGAAAGAGCAGATAATGGCGCCGCCCGCTATTCAATCCGTTTCTTTGCATGGGGCACAAATCCATGGATGATTGCGGCATAGACGCGATCCGCGCGATTTTGGCTTCCAAGCCGCGGCCCGAGGGCTGGGCAGCCCGGCGCATGCGCCTTGATGAAGTTGGCTCCATCTGGCCCGTGGCCGGCGATATTAAATTGGAGCCTGCCGCGCTTGGCGGTGTGCCTTGCGAGTGGTCGCTTGCTCCCGGAAGCGAACCCGCGCGGGTTCTGATTTTCTTTCATGGCGGCGGCTATTGCTCGGGCTCGATCTTAAGCCATCGCCGCATGGCGACCGAAGCGGGCAGGGCAGGCGCAATGCGGGTCCTCGCGGCGGGATACCGGCTCGCTCCCGAGCACCCTTACCCTGCGGCCATCGAAGATGCCCTCTCGGTATGGAATGGCCTGCGAAGCCAAGGGATAGCGGCAAAACGGATTGCCGTTGGCGGGGACAGTGCCGGGGGCGGGCTCACCTTAGCGCTGATCCAGCGGCTGCGCGATGCGGCGGAAGAACTCCCCGCTTGCGCCTGGCTTGTATCGCCATGGACAGATTTGACGATGTCCGGGGAGACAATCGCTACGAAGGAGGCCGCGGATCCCCTCATTCATAAGGCGTATCTCGCCGAGCTGGCCGAGGCCTATGTGCCTTCTCGAATCGATCGAAGAGATCCGCAGATCTCGCCGCTATTTGCGGACTTAAGCCGGTTTCCTCCCATGTTGATTCAAATTGGCTCGGCCGAAACGCTGCTTTCCGATTCCAGCCGCTTGGCCGCAGCCGCCGGTGCGGCCAACGTGCCCGTGACCTTGGAAATATGGCCGGATATGATTCATGCTTGGCCTCTTTGGAACGGGCGATTGGAAGCTGGGAGAAGAGCGCTCGCCAGCGCAGGCTCGTTCGTGCGCCAAAAGTTCGCGGAATGACCGGCTCGCCCGCCCGGACTGCGCAAAGCTGCTGCAATCGTGCTTTTTGCTGCGGCGCAAGCTCCCGGCCCACGTTCCGGTTGGCATCCCCGGACCTCCGGCTTATAGGGATGTGATATAGTGCAAGCCGGAGCGAAGGACGCATGTATAAGCACATTCTTATCCCCACCGATGGCTCCGAATTGTCCCTAAAAGCCGTCCGGCACGGCATTTTGCTCGCCAAAGCGGTCAGGGCAAAGGTTACCGGCCTCGTGGCCGTATCGCCCGTCCTCTTGTTCAGCCTGGAGCCGGAACAGTTCGAAGAGCCCTC
>JAFMSB010000265.1 GCA_017353815.1 Methylocapsa sp.
CTCACTTCGAGGACGTCGAGATTGAGAGTGGGGTCGATATCGTTGCCGAATGGGAGCTCGCCGGCAAGGTTCTCGATCCAGGTCAGGATGGCGCCGTCGTAAGCAATATGATCGTTGATCGTGAGCGTGGGTCTTTGTGCGCCGTCCGCGCCGGTCTGCCGGGCCGCGAAGAGATCAACAAAAGGATAGTTAAGGGGCGGTTCTTCGAAGCCGCATCGGGTAGCGGCAGAGATCGCGCAGGCGGTTGTGTCGCAGTCGGGGATATAGGCGCCGAAGCCAAGTTCATGCTTGAGCTGCCAAAAGAAGCGCGTCATGCGGACATCTGGGGGGCTCACGAGCGCGGTTATTGCCGTGACGGGCTCGCCGCCGCCGGGTGCGCGGACCCTCTCGCCGCTCGTCTTGAGGCAAAAGTCCATCATGGTCGCGATTGCCTTGCGCGCTGCAGCCGTTTCCCTGGGGGTGGCGAGACCGCTGCGAAGATAATCCGTCAAGGCCTCGCTAAAGAAGGCATCGTAATAGGCGGAGCGATGGCGGATTTGCACGGGGGACGAGAGCCGCTGCGACGATCCAGTCCAGGGCGGGCTGACGAGCGCGGCGGCCGCTGGATTGGCCAGCAGAAAGACTCGCAAGAGATTGAACAAGAGGGTGGCATTCCGGTAACTGCGCGCCTCGAGCGCGGCCATCGCCGTGAGCAGTTCTTGGCCGCGAAAGCCGGGGTCCCCCATGAGGTCGAAAGCCGCATAGCCGGGAATGAAACCTCTCCTCGCGAAGCATTCGAGCAAATGAGCGGCGCATGCGCGGATCACTTCCTCTATGGCGCGGAGTGGGGGCAGGCGCGCCAGACCGGCAACCGGGGGCCGCTCGCGCGCCGGCTGCGGGCAGGCGTCAAGCAGCTGGGCTATCGGCTTGGCGAGCGCAACCCAGTCGGGGGAAATGGCGTCCCTGGCGGCAATTATTGCGCCGCGAATGGCCCCGGCCAGGGCGGGGTCCGAAAGCTGAGGCAGCCCGGCGCGTGAAAGCGCGAGCCGCAGGGCCGGATTCGCAAGTTTCCGGTAAAGCGCAGCAATCTGGGTGCCCCTGCTTTCGGAAGCAAGTAGAATGGGATCGCAAACCTCGAAGAAAGCGGGCCCGCTCTTTTGCATCCGGATTGCATCGAATGCGGCGCGGGCGAAATGCGGCATCATTTTGGATCGCGGGTCATATCCGGCAACTAAAGCCCATCAACAACCGTTTGCTTTCTGAGATTTGTTTTGGCAAGCGCTCATTTCGGCAAGGGAGGCGGGCGAAGTATCCGTCTGCCCGCGGCGGCCGAGGCAGGCGGGGATAAGGTTTTTGTTGGGCCGGCCCTCCGGCATGCTGCCGGCGCCCTGCCCGGGCCCGGCAGGCTTGGCCGGCCGAATGCCGGGCGGCTGTGATCGAAAAGCCGCACAGTTCGAGAAACGGGCTCCGGCGCAGCGGCCAAAAGCCGCTGCCGTTGCGGGTTTTGAGTTTGTTCGCTATCCAAATTAAGCTGGCGTAGTGCGCCGCTGCCAATTCCTCCGGCCCGGATCTTCTCTTTTTTCAGGCCATTCGATCGATGACCTGCCCCAAGTTTGAAGTTTCCTTTTAGCGAGAAGAGGCGCTCGTGACCAAGCAATCAAAAACACCTCTCCTTGATACGATCCAGATTCCTGCCGATCTGCGTCGCCTGCCGGTATCCGACCTTGCGCAAGTCGCACGTGAATTGCGGGCGGAGACCATAGACGCGGTCTCGGTGACTGGCGGACACCTTGGAGCGGGCCTTGGCGTTATCGAGCTGACGGTTGCCCTGCATTATGTCTTCGACACGCCCAACGACCGCTTGGTGTGGGACGTCGGCCATCAATCCTACCCGCATAAGATTTTAACCGGCCGCCGGGAGCGGATAAGGACTTTGCGCCGGGGCGGAGGCTTGTCCGGATTTACCAAGCGCGCCGAGAGCGAATACGATCATTTCGGCGCTGCCCACTCCTCGACCTCGATCTCGGCCGGGCTCGGGATGGCGGTCGCCAATACGCTTTCCGCCAAGAACACCCATGTCATCGCCGTCATCGGCGACGGAGCAATGTCCGCGGGCATGGCCTATGAAGCCATGAACAACGCGGGCGCAATGCATTCGCGCCTCATCATCATTCTCAACGACAACGACATGTCGATCGCGCCGCCCGCGGGCGCCTTATCCGCCTATCTCGCCCGGCTTGTCTCGGGCGGCGCCTACCGTTCGGTGCGCGAAACGGCGAAACAGCTTGGCCGCCATCTGCCCAAATTCATCTATGACCGCGCCCGCAAGACCGAGGAGTTTGCCCGCAATTTTTGGGCGGGCGGCACCCTGTTCGAGGAACTCGGCATTTATTATGTCGGGCCGATTGACGGACACAATCTCGACCATCTGCTGCCGGTTTTGAAAAATGTCCGCGACCACGACATTGGGCCGATTTTGGTGCATGTCGTGACGCAAAAAGGCAAGGGCTATGCACCGGCGGAAGCCTCGAGCGACAAATATCACGGCGTCAACAGCTTTGACGTCGTCACCGGCGTCCAGGCAAAACCGAAGGCAAATGCGCCCAGCTACACAAGGGTGTTTGCCGATGCCTTGGTGGAAGAAGCCCGCCGCGACGACAAGATTGTCGCCATCACGGCCGCCATGCCAAGCGGCACCGGCCTCGATATTTTCCAGAAGGTTTTTCCGGAGCGCACCTTTGATGTCGGCATCGCCGAGCAGCACGGGGTTACCTTTGCGGCAGGTCTTACGACCGAAGGCTACAAGCCCTTCTGCGCGATCTATTCAACGTTTCTTCAGCGCGCCTACGACCAAGTCGTGCACGACGTCGCGATTCAGAAGCTCCCGGTACGGTTCGCGATCGACCGCGCTGGGCTTGTTGGCGCCGATGGCGCAACGCACGCCGGATCGTTTGACGTCTCCTATCTCGGAATTCTCCCGGGCCTGGTGGTGATGGCCGCGGCCGACGAAGCCGAGCTCGTGCATATGGTCGCGACTGCGGCGGCTTATGGCGAGGGGCCCGTTGCCTTCCGCTATCCGCGCGGGGAGGGGGTGGGCATTGATCTTCCCGAACGGGGGACGGTGCTCGAGATTGGCCGGGGGCGGATTTTGCGCGAAGGCACCAAAGCCGCCATCCTCTCGCTCGGCACGCGGCTTGGGCAAGCGCTGGTCGCCGCCGAGGATCTTGCCGCTTACGGTATTTCCACCACGGTCGCCGATGCGCGCTTCGCCAAGCCGCTCGACCGGGACCTCCTGTTCCGGCTCGCGGCGGAGCATGAGGTGCTGATTACAATCGAGGAAGGCTCGATTGGCGGCTTCGGCTCGTTCGTCATGCAAGCTCTCGGCGAAGAAGGCTTCTTTGATGGCGCCGGCGCGAGGAGCCTAAGATTCCGGACAATGGTGTTGCCCGACCGCTTCCTTGATCAAGACAAGCCCGAAAAGCTTTATGCGAGCGCAGGCCTCGATGCCAAAGGCATAGTCGCAAAGGTGTTGTCAGCGCTTGGCCGCACTCAGGATGCGACGAGAAGCTTGATTGCATAGGTAGCGATTGGCCAAATTCGTTAGAGCGATCGGGCAGGGGTGACGCCATGCGCGAAGCATCGGAAGTTCGCGAAGATTTTATGCGGTTCCAAGCAGCGGCGATAGGGCTAAACGGCTTTATGCGCCTTGGCCGGAACGCTCTTTGCTTCTTCGGCTCAGAGAATAAAT
>JAFMSB010000266.1 GCA_017353815.1 Methylocapsa sp.
CGGTCTCGGGATCGCGGCGCACCAGCTCTGCGTGAAGTCCGGCGGCTGGCACGCCTTTGGCGCGCGCCCGGATCCCGGCGCGAATTTCCTTAGGCACCGCGGGAATTATCGACAGTCCTTGAGTTAGCGCCTTGAAATAAAGCCCGGTGCCGCCAACGAACACCGGCATGAGCCCTTGGCGCCTGGCCTCCTCGAGGGCGCGCGCGCCATCCTTAAGCCAAAGGCCCGTCGAATAATTCACCGCGCCATCCACATGGCCAAAGAGGAGATGCGGGACGGCGCCCTCCTCCTCAGGCGTTGGCCGCGCGGTCAGCACGCGCAGATCGTGGTAAACCTGCATGGAGTCGGCGTTGATCACCACGCCGTCAAGCGCCGCAGCCAAGCGAAGGGCTAGGGCCGACTTGCCGCTTGCCGTCGGCCCGGCGATGAGAATCGCCGAATCCTGCGCCACCGGAGTTACCGTATGGGCCGGCTCGAAGGAAAATGCCCCGCCGGCCACTGCCCAAACCACATTTAGAATTATTCTAAAAATGTTTCACGTGAAACATTTTTGTCCGGAACCTGCCCAAAACCTTACAAGCGGAATACAAGATTTCGCCCGCGCCTAAGTAAGACCGGCGAATATCTCTGACCGGTTAAAAGCCTGGGCGGAGGCATGCGGGCGCGCTCCGGCCCGGGCCCGCAAAGTAAGGTCATTGCGGCGGACTTGCCGCCGCGCGGCGCAGCTCGCGCGGAAGTGGAAAGAAAACGCTTTCGTCCGCTGTCGAGACCGTTTCGACATGAAGCTCGAACTGCTGGGCGAAGGCGTCCAAAATCTCCTCGACAAGAATCTCCGGCGCCGATGCGCCGGCCGTGATCCCGAGCAAGGAGATATTGCCAAAGAGATTCCAGTCGACATCTTCGGCACGCAGCACGAGGCGAGCGAACTTGCAGCCCGCACGCTCGGCGACCTCTTTGAGCCGCTGCGAGTTCGAAGAATTGGACGAGCCAACGACGAGCATCGCATCGACAATGGGCGCGACACGCTTGACCGCTTCTTGCCGGTTCGTCGTCGCGTAACAGATATCCTCGCGATGCGGCCCCACGATCTCGGGGAAGCGTCTCATCAAGGCCGAGACCATCGCCCTTGTATCGTCGACCGAGAGAGTCGTCTGGGTGGCATAGGCGAGCTTGCTCTCGTCTCGAGGATGAAAGTTTTCGACATCCTCCTCGGTCTGAACGAGGGTGATGGAACTTTGCGGCAATTGGCCGAGCGTGCCGACAACTTCCGGATGGCCCGCGTGGCCAACGAGCAGCACATGGCGGCCCTGGCGGTAATGAAGCTCGGCCTCGCGATGGACCTTGGTTACGAGCGGGCAGGTTGCGTCGATTGCAAAGACATGGCGCGCCCCGGCGTCTTCGAGAACCGCTTTGGGCACGCCATGGGCAGAAAAAATGACCGGCCGGCTTGTGTCCGGGACCTCGTCCAGCTCTTCGACGAAAATCGCGCCCTTGGCTTTAAGCGCTTCGACGACATATTTGTTGTGCACGATTTCGTGGCGCACATAGACCGGGGCGCCATAAATGCGCAACGCCTCCTCCACCGCGTCGATGGCGCGCACGACCCCGGCGCAAAAACCGCGCGGCGCGCAGAGGAGGACTTTGAGCTTCGGTTTGCTGGTCATGGGCAAAAGGCCAAGGCTGATTTTCAGTTAGGCGGTCCCTTCTCCGGCTGTCAAGCGCTGGCCGCCGCAGCCCAGGTATAATCGAGTCGCACACAAGCGCACATGCATCAGGGTCACCCGGAAACTGCCGCTCACCGGCGCGCCTCGAAAAAGGAGCGCAGCATTAAGGCGGCCTCGCTTTCGCGGATACCGCCGTAGACCTCGGGTGCGTGGTGACAGCTTGGCCCGGCAAAAAAGCGGACTCCGTGCTCCACCCCGCCGCTCTTTGGGTCGGGCGCGGCAAAATAGAGGCGCCTCAGCCGTGCGAAGGAGATCGCCGCCGCGCACATGGCGCAGGGCTCGAGCGTCACATAGATGTCGCAGCCATATAGCCGTTCCGAGGCCAGGGCAAGACATGCGCGCCGGATGGCGAGAATTTCGGCATGCGCGGCGGGATCCCTATCGCTCAAAACCTGGTTGCCCGCGCGCGCAAGAACCCTGCCATTGCGCGCAATTGCGGCGCCGATTGGAACTTCACCGCGCGCCATGGCAACCCGCGCCGCGGAAAAAGCGCATGACATCGGATCGAAATCCCGTGTTCCTGCTACGCCGCTCGCCGCCATGGCGGATATATCGTCCCGTTCTGGTTAGACCGGATCTATGCTTGGCTCTCCCCTCGAAGCGCCTTGAGCAAGGCGGCTTCGAATTGCTGTTTGCGAAAGGGCTTTTGCAAGACGATATGCCGCCGGTAGGATTCCGGGATGGCTTGAGCGCCGTAGCCCGTCGCAAAGAGAAACGGAAGATTGCGCCGGTCGAGCTCGTCGGCGACGGGGTAGCTTGCCTCGCCGTCAAGATTGACATCGAGGACCGCGATATCGAATCGCGTCTCTTTGACACGAGCAAGTGCCAAATCGACACGGGAGGCGACGAAAACCGGCGTGCAGCCAAACTCGGTGAGCAGATCTTCGAGCAGCATCGCAACCATCGACTCGTCTTCGACGATCAGCGCGCTTAACCCCTTGAGCGCAGCCGCGGGCTTGGCTTTGTGCGGCACGTGTCGCTCAGCGGTCGGGAGCTGGAGGCAGAACGGCGTCGATCACGCAAGTCAATCCTCCGGGTTCGAAATGGATGTTTGCACTGCCCTCAAGCTCGCGCCCCAAGCTCTCGATGAGACGGGAGCCGAATCCCCGCTGCCGCGGCGCCGTAACAGTCGGCCCCCCATTTTCGATCCAGCAAAAGCGCAGGCGTCTCTTCTCGGGCTCGCTCCAAACGATATTCACCTTCCCCGCGTCCGAACGGAAGGCGCCATGCTTGAAAGCGTTTGTGCAAAGCTCGTGGATCGCCATCGACCAGGAAGCGGCATTGCGCGCCGGAATGAGCACGGAAGGCCCCTCCATAGTCAACCGCCCGCCGAGACCTATGGCGTAAAAGGGAGCAAGCGACTGGCCGATGATTTCGCGCAAGCCGGCTGCCTTCCAATTGCTCTGCGTAAGCAGATCATGCGCGCGCGAGAGCGCCACAAGACGGTCGCTGAAGATTTCGAAATTTTCGCGCGGGATGGTCCGCATCGATTGGCTCGCGATGGCCTGAACCGTTGCAAGCGTGTTCTTCACCCGGTGGTTGAGCTCGTTGAGCAGAAGCTGAAGATGCTCCTCGGCATGTTTTTGTTCGGAAATGTCCGTGTTCGTGCCAAACCACCGCAGCACTCTGCCTTGATCGTCCTTCAAGGGTTGGACGCGCGCAAGAAATGGACGGAAACTTCCATTGGCGGCTTTGATCGGAAACACCATCTCGAAAGATTCGCCGGTAGCGATGGACCGGCTCCAGCCTTCCATCAGCTCTGGCAAGGCGCGGGGCTCAATCACCGACTGCCATCCCCAGCCTGCGACCTCCTCTGGACTTGCACCGGTGTAATCGTAACACTTTTTGTTGTACCAATAGATCCAGCCGTCCGGCTTAGCCAGCCACATCAATTGCGGGACATTGTCCGCCAGCTGCTGAAATTGCCGTTCGCCTTCCAAGGTAGCGGAATGATCCAGATCCATGTGCCCGGGCAAGCTCCAAACACCCAAGTCTCGCGG
>JAFMSB010000267.1 GCA_017353815.1 Methylocapsa sp.
CGTGATCTTGATGCCATCTTTCGTCAATCTTGGCGCTTATGTCGGCGCCAATACCATGGTCGATACCTGGGTGACCGTCGGCTCCTGCGCTCAAATTGGCAGCGACGTGCATCTTTCGGGCGGCGTCGGGATTGGGGGCGTGCTCGAGCCCTTGCAGGCCAATCCGACCATTATCGAGGATGATTGTTTTATTGGTGCCCGCTCAGAAGTCGTTGAAGGCGTGATTATCGGCCAAGGCTCTGTGCTCGCAATGGGAACCTTTATTTCCGCCTCGACGAAAATCGTCGACCGGGCAACGGGTGACGTCCATACTGGCTATGTGCCGCCCTATTCGGTTGTGGTCTCAGGAAATTTGCCCGGCAAGCCCTTGCCCGATGGCAAGCCGGGCCCCTCCCTTTATTGCGCCGTGATCGTAAAAACCGTGGACGCAAAGACTCGTGCCAAGACCTCGATCAACGAACTGCTGCGCGACTAGCGCGGTACCACCGGAAGCTGCAGGATGGGTAGGCCGCCATAGGCCGGGGAAAATTTTCGGCCCAAGGGGAACGCCGCGCCGCTGAGGCTGTTAATCCCTCAGCCACAATATGCGGCCCGGGGGCGGGCTGCCGGGTGTGAACATCATGAGCGAGAACCACCTGCCGGTGCTGGAGCACACAATCCAAAAGACGAATGTCTGGCTCAAGAAGCTCGAAGAGGAGCACCATTTGGGCACGAGGCACCACGCCTACAGCGCCTTGCGCTCCGTGCTGCACGCCTTGCGCGATCGTCTGACACCGGAACAGGCGGTGCATTTTGCGGCGCAGCTGCCAATCCTTGTGCGCGGCATTTATTATGAAGGCTGGCACCTTAGCGCCAAGCCACTCGCCACCCGGCATCTGGACGAGTTTTTGGCCCGCGTCGCCGCCAATCTGCCGCCGCAATTCCCGCGCGATGCCTTGGGCGTCACCAAGGCCGTCTTTGACCTCCTGTGGAAAGAGCTCGACCCGGGAGAAACCGCGAAGGTCGTTGCCTCGCTGCCCTCCGCGCTTCGCGCCCTGTGGCCCGAAGCCGCTCGCGGATGACGCCAAAGCGGCCGGCTTGAAGCCCTAAGAAGCGCCCGCTTGCATCTATCCCGTCATTTTGTGGAAGGCCTTCGAGATCCAGGAGCCTTCGTCCTCATGCGGCTTCAACCCGCCTTCTTTAAGTAAAGCAAAAGCATCCTTGTACCACTGCGATTCCGGGAAATTGTGCCCAAGCACCGCCGCCGCCGTTTGCGCCTCGTTGGTAATGCCAAGCGCGAGATAGGCCTCAGTCAGGCGCATCAGCGCTTCTTCGGCATGGCGGGTTGTCTGATATTTAAAAAGGACCTGGCGGAAGCGGTTGATTGCAGCCGCATAATCATGTTGCTCGAGATAGTAGCGCCCGACAAGCATCTCCTTGCCCGCCAGCTGGTCGCGCGCGACCTGGAGTTTATAGCGCGCATCGGCGGCGTATTCCGACTGCGGATATTTGTCGATGATTGCAGCAAACACCTCGGCGGCTTTCGCGGCGCGGTCCTGGTCGCGGGAAATTTCTGGAATCTGATTGTAGTAGGACATCGCCTCCAGATAATAGGCATAATCGGTCTCTGGCCCCGAGGGATATCGGGCAATGTAGCGTTTTGCCGCGGCAATCGCGTCGTCGTAGCTGCCGTTTTGGTACTGGCTGAAGGTCGTCATCAGAATCGCTTTGCGCTGCCATTGCGAATAAGGATATTGCTTGTCGAGTTCCGCGAACTTCTTGGCCGCGCCGGCGTAATCCTTGGAATCGAGCTTGGCGAGCGCCTGGTTGTAAAGATCCCCGGCGGGAACGTCGGGCTCTATTTTGGTCTCGTATTTTTCGCCGCCGAAAAAGTTTTTGATCCCCTTGATGGGATCGAAAGAATCTTCTTCCGCCAGCGATGGGCTCACTGCAAAAAGAAGGAAAGCCGTGGCGGCGGCAAGACTGGGCATGAGGCCCGGCGCGGCTTTCTGCCGCCAAAACAGCCTCAATTCGAAAGCGGTGCGCATGCGCTGTAATCTCTCTTTAAAATCCGTTAGGGGGCCGTCTCGATTCCATCATGCCACGCAAAAGTGCATAAATATGGCAAAATTGCCTTATTTTGCTGAAGGTCAGCCCCTGCGTGCCTCGGGCCGGCGCGGCCGGCACTCAAAGGCTCTTCAAGCGGGGCCCCCAGGAAGGAGGTCCGCTGCACTAGAGAGTGGTTTCTCCTTAATCCATCGTACGGGCCGCAGACGTGGCGCGCTGGCCTCGCAGATTGCCGCCGCATCGGCGGCATCGTTCTTGGCCCGTTTGACATAAGGCTTGACATGGGAGGGCGGGATGAGGCGCCGTCATGACCCATCGCCAAAAGTTCGCGCGCCCAATAATGGGGCGACGCACCGGCCTCCATGCCGATGAGACGGACTCGATCCCGGAGAAGAACTCTGTGTATTGCTTGCCGGGTCAGTTTGCGCGTCTTGGCTTGTCCTTCTGCGCCGATCAGCGCATGCAGCCGAAAATAGTTTTTCCCTAGATCAACGCCGATTCGGATAAACTTTTCCATGGACGGTCACCCTCTTTGTCGCACTTCGTGCGGCCACGCCTTCGCACTTTGATGCCGCTGTTATTCTAACAGTTCATCGGGGTAAGAGGCCGGGCGCGTTTCGGGTGCTACAATGATAACAACAAGCAAGGTTTGGTCTTGAAACGCTTCTTCATTCTCCTCGCTCTGCTCGCCTTTCGGGGCTCGCCTGCCGCCGCGCTCGACAAGGTGACCTTTGC
Organism: Methylocapsa sp.; assembly: GCA_017353815.1. Lineage (GTDB taxonomy): Bacteria > Pseudomonadota > Alphaproteobacteria > Rhizobiales > Beijerinckiaceae > Methylocapsa. Next base: position 2,782 of record JAFMSB010000267.1, read on the forward strand.
CACCAATTGGCTCGCTGAAGCCGAGCATGGGGGCTTTTATCAAGCCAAGGCCGATGGAACCTATGAAAGATACGGGCTTGACGTCACGATCTTGCAGGGCGGCCCGAACGCTAACAACAGGCTCCTGCTCGCCGCAGGGAAAGTCGAATTCGATCTCGGCGCAAATCTCATTCAAGCCTTCGATGCCGTGTCGCAAAATATTCCCATCGTCGCAGTTGCGGCGCTCTTCCAAAAGGACCCCTTTGTTTTGCTCTCGCATCCGGGTGCGGGCTTGGACCGGATCGAGGATTTGCCCAAAGCCACGGCGTACATCGGCAAGGACGGCTTTGTCTCCGTCTATCAATGGCTGAAGCGCGCCTATGGTTTCCGGGATGAAAAGGTAAAACCCTACACCTTCAATTCGGCGCCTTTCATTGCCGACAAGAATTCCATCGAGCAGGGCTACGCGACCTCGGAGCCCTTCGAGGTCGAGCGGCAGGGAAAATTCAAACCCAATGTGTTTCTTATCGCCAATTACGGCTATGATTCTTATTCGACCACGATTGAGACAACGCAAGGCCTCATCGAAAAAAAACCCGAACTTGTGCAGCGCTTCGTCAATGCCTCGATCATTGGCTGGTACAATTATATCTATGGCGACAATCGTGCCGCCAATGCGCTTATCAAACGCGACAATCCCGACATCACCGATGCGCAGCTGAGCTTTTCAGTCGCCAAAATGAAGGAATATGGAATTGTCGATTCGGGCGACTCCTTGACGCTTGGCATTGGCGCCATGCGGGCGGAACGAATTGCGAGCTTCTTTGCCAAAATGGTTGATGCCGGGCTATTCAAGCCCGATCTCGATTACAAGCGCGCATATACCCTCCAGTTCGTAAACAAGCGAGTGGGCCTCGATCTGCGCCCGCATTGAATAGGCCTTGC
>JAFMSB010000268.1 GCA_017353815.1 Methylocapsa sp.
CTTGCCGGATGCGGGTAAGGCGGGGATGACGATAGACGTTTTTTTGCAGGAAATTCCGGATAGAATTATCCGCCGCCTCCGCCCGCCTCGAAAAGCCAATCAGAGGCCGCGCCTGCGCCGCAATGTCCTCTCCACTCCTTACCCCGGAAGTCTCGATACGCCGCCAGCTCTCGCCAATCAGATCTTCAATGAAAACCGCAATGGTGCGGCGCACCAGCTCATGAATGGCGCGAAAAGGCTCAAGGGAAGGATTACACGCGACGATTTCCTTGCGGAAAGTGCAAATAAACTCCACTTCGTCCGTCTGCTCCAGGCTGATGAGGCTCGCGCGCAGCCCGTCGTCGAGATCGTGGGCGTTATAGGCGATCCCGTCCGCCGCCGCCGCGACTTGCGCCTCAATGGTCGGATAATCGCTGAGCCTTAGGTCGAAAATGCCGCTAAATTCCAGGATTTCTGCGGGGATGCTGCCTTTTGCATGGGGGCTTGGCGAGCTTCTGCCGGGCAGGAGCGGCCCATTGTGCTTCACGAGTCCTTCAAGGGTCTCCCAGGTAAGGTTCAGGCCGTCGAAATCGGTGTAGCGGCGCTCAAGCTTGGTGACGATGCGCAGCGCCTGGGCATTGTGGTCGAAGCCGCCATAGGGAGCCATAGCTTCGCCGAGCGCGTCTTCGCCAGTATGGCCGAAGGGCGTATGGCCGAGATCATGGGCGAGTGCGAGCGCCTCGGCGAGATCGTCGTCGAGCCCCAGCGCGCGGGCAGCGGAGCGCGCGATTTGCGCCACTTCGAGCGAATGGGTGAGCCTGGTGCGGAAGTGATCGCCCTCATGGGGAACTAAGACCTGGGTCTTATGGGCCAGCCTGCGGAAAGCCGTCGAGTGGATGATCCGGTCGCGGTCGCGCTGGAAGGGCGTGCGTGTAGGCGATTCGGGTTCAGGGATGAGCCGGCCGGGGCTTCGCGCGGCATCCGCCGCATAAGGCGCGCGCGCGGGAGTTCGCAAAAGACCCGGGGGGAGAGAATTCGGCATGAATTTTCGGATTCTCCGGCGCGCCGATTGCGGCTTGGCAGCATGAGCCTTATGTTGCTTTTGGCTTATGTTCCGTCCGGCAAGAAGGCGCAAGCTGCCATGCCTTCGGCGTTTGCCGTTTTTGGCGAGGCCTTTAGTGATGGAAACGACGAAACTGCCTGTTGAACTTACCGAAAGCGCAGCTAAGCGCATCGCGGAGATTTTGCGATCCGAACCCGAAGGCTCGCTGCTGCGGATCGGCGTCGATGGCGGCGGATGTTCGGGCTTTACCTACACCTATGATATTTCGCTGGAGCGCCTGGACGGCGATCTTGTGATCGAGCGCGATGGCGCGACTGTTGCGATCGACCCCGTTTCGCTCGATCTGCTGCGCGGTGCAAAGGTCGATTATGTCGACGGGCTTATGGGCAGCATGTTCAAGATCGATAACCCGATTGCCACGGCGTCCTGCGGCTGCGGTTCGAGCTTTGCGATCTAGCACGCAAAAAGGCTTCGAAGGGGGACAGCACCGCTTCACACGACGTCGAATAGCTGCATGAAGCCGTAATCCATATGCAGCTGTTGGTGACAATGGAACAATGCACGGCCAGGCTGGTCGGCTGTGAAGTCGACCTCTAGGCGGCCGAAGCCTTTGATTAGGACGACATCCTTCATAATGCCCGCCGTTGGTTTGCCGCCGACGCTCGTTAGCTCGAAGATATTGCGGTGCAAATGCAACGGATGCGCGTCATCCGTCCGGTTGTCGAAGGTCAGCCGGTAGCGTTCTCCCCTCTGCAATTTCGCAGGCTCGCCCTGATCCTCGTACGCGTTGCCGTTGATCGTCCAGCGATTGAAGCCGCCCCTGCCGCCATTGATCTTTCTGAAGACCATTGGGATCACCCGGCCGGGTTCCCGCGCCGGCCGGCTGCCGCCGAAAATCGTGTAGTCCCATTTGGATTTAGGCGGTGCAACCCACTGCGGAGCACCGCGGCTGCCCGCGTATTCGACGACGATGCCCATGCCGTTCTTGCGGTCGTCATCCTTGGGCGTGCCGAATACCCACACCCCCGGATGGTCCATCTCGACGATGGCACCGATCCTCTCGGCGGTGCCGAGTTGAAGCACATTGACAAGCTTCGGTGCCGGTACTGGGTTGCCATCGAGCGCCACAACCAGAAAGCGGTGCCCGGGCAAGGCGAGCTTGATGTTTTCGGTGGCGCTGGCGTTGAGAATTTGAAACAGGACGCGCTCGCCTTCGCGCACGCGGACAGGCTCGCCATGGCCCAGCGCGCGGCCATTAATCGAGAATAACCGGTAGCCGACCTCCCAGCCGTTCTGCCGGGATTCCGCCTCTTCCTTGTCTTCTTCTTCCTTCTGCTCCTCGCGCTCTTCCGCATCTTCCATTTCTTCGCTCGTGAAGAACGGCTCCCACTCATGAGTGGTCATAAAGACTTCCCGGTCGTAACGCCCGGGATCTCGAGCGGGCTCAATGTAAACAGGAGCGTGTTGGCCGGTGTAGCTGCCACGATGGAGATCGGGGCCCGCCAGTACATGGCTATGGACAAAGCGCAGCCCCGCCGGAGCGGGCGTCAGTCGATAGCGGAGCTCGCCATGCGCCGGTACAACGAGACTGTTCTCCTCGGGCGCACCATCCATAGCGGGAGGAATAAGCTGGCCATGCCAATGCACGAATTCGGGCGTATCCGTTTCATTGATAAGCTCGACAGTGACCGTCTTGCCTTCCTTAAAACGAATGAGCGGGCCAGGGGCAGCCCCATTGTAGCCAATGGTGCTGATCGTGTGGTCCTCATCGACGTCGACGAGGACGGGGCCGATTCGCAACGTCACATCGGCCGGGCTTTCCGGAGGCGCTTCCGCGCTTGGGCCCGTAGTTGACGCCGCAACAGCTGCCGTACGAACCGGGCGGCCATCCAGCAACAGGCCACTTCCGGCGATCGCACCGGAGCGGAGAAGGTCACGGCGGTCGAGAAGACGTATCATCGTTTATTTCCGCAAGGTTTGCAGCAGGTTTTACCACAGCGCCACTACCCTCGGCGCGGCTTCTCTTTAATTATAAGCCCTGCCCAATTCGTCAGATCGGATCAATATAGAGCCAATCAAGCGTTGGTCCTTTCGGCCACATAGGCTTCCACGCAGGCTTTCTCCGTAGCAGAGAGATGCAAGCCGAGCTTGGAACGCCGCCACAAGATATCTTCGGAGCTGTGCGCAAACTCGCAATCAATCATGTAACCGATTTCCGCTTGGCTGAGGCCGGCGCCGAAATCCCTGCCAAGTTCGCTGACGCCCTTTGCCTCGCCCAGGATCCTCTTCGCCCTTGTGCCATAGGCGCGGGCAAGCCGCATGGCCCGTTCCTCGTCGAGCCATGGGTAAGCGCCGCGCAAGCCGTGTAGTGACGCAACGAAATCGCCATCTTTCATATCGCCGCCCGGAAGCGGCGCGGCCGCAGTCCAATGGCCTGCGCGCGGCGGTTTAAGATAAGGCGACAACCGGTCGATTGCCTCCTGTGCCAAGCGCCGGTAAGTGGTGATCTTGCCGCCCAATACGGACAGAAGCGGCGCGCCGCCCGATGGGGCGTCGAGAACGAGCCAATAATCGCGGCTTGCGGCCGAGGCATCCGCCGCAGCATCGGCATGGAGCGGGCGCACGCCCGAGAAACTCGTCAGAACAACTTCCGGAG
>JAFMSB010000269.1 GCA_017353815.1 Methylocapsa sp.
GGCGCACAAGCATTCTTTTATAATGAGATATTCTTTACCTATGCTCTGGTCCTGACAAACTTCTACAACATACCCTCTTATGAAGCCGCCTGGTACATCCTTCCTCTCGCGCTCGGCAATGTGCTGGGACCTTTGCTGCTTGGTCCGCTTTTCGATTCGATCGGGCGCAAGCCCATGATCGCCTTTACCTACGCCGTTTCGGGCGTGCTGCTTGCTGCGAGCGGCTGGCTCTTCGAGCAGGGCCTTCTCGATGCGGGAGAGCAGACGGTCATTTGGGCCATTGTATTCTTCTTTGCGTCCGCCGCGGCGGGCGCCGCCTATCTGACCGCTTCTGAAGTTTTTCCCGTAGAAATTCGCGCCCTGGCGATCGCCTTTTTCTATAGCGCAGGAACGGCGCTGGGCGGTGCTGGAGCGCCATTCCTTATGGGGACTTTGATCCAAACGGAATCCCGCGCCAGCGTATTTGGCGGTTATCTGCTCGGCTCGGCACTGATGATCGCAGCCGCAATCGCCGAATCGATCTGGGGCATTGATGCCGAGCGCAAGCCCCTAGAGGCGGTCGCGCGTCCTTTGTCGTCGCAAGATGGCCGTCACACTAACCAAGCGGTGGGCACCAACATCGCCGCATGAACAAGACTCTCTTCAAATCGCGCTTTCCGCTCTTCCTGCGCCTCCCGCGCCGTTAAGTTGACGGTACCGTTAGGATACATCAAATTATGGGAATTTCTTAGTTCGTGCGTCGTTTTGACATCAATTTGGTTCAGTCTCATATGCAGGAGCTCGACACATATGTTTCCGGGCAATTCAATTCGATTATCAATTATGCTGCCGCACGGCGTTCCGGAGAGCCAATCTCGACGGCGCAAACCGAGAGCGCGGTCCATAGGCTTCTGCATCGTAGGATGACGGCCAAACAACAAATGCGCTGGTCACCGAGAGGAGCACACTTCATGCTCAAGGTGCGGACTTCCGTTATGAACGGAACATTCGAACAACCATCTTGCTCTCGCCCGATCGACGTGCGGCCAGCAACGTCACGAAGCCGCGATTCTCCTGCGATGGTACACGGTTGGCTCGCGGCTTAAGCATGGTTCGGGCGGCCGAACTCGTACAACTGCTGGCGAAATGGCGCAAATCCAAAACGCAAGGTGGCGCGGCCTGCGCCGACCGCTCTTGGGGTGCAGACCGTCGATCCGCCACCCGCGCGGTTGAATTCGCCACGTCGATCATACCGATGACCTACACCTGTTTGCCGAAAGCAGGAATATGTGAATTTGCATGGAATAAGGGCTCAGTGGCGAATTCGATGATGATTGCCCTGATTTATGTGGCACCGATAAGCCGCGCCTGTAGCAGATCGAGCTTTGCTCGGCCGTACATCTGGCGTTTGATAAGTTTCAGTCGGATGATCTGGCCTTCAGTCTGGCCATTTGACCAGGGCTGCACGAGCGCCGCGGCGACAGCGCGTTGATCCTTCGTGATGCCGGCGGCGAACGACGACACGAGACTGCCAGCGGCATCGATCAACCAGTGTTCCAGATCAGAATGCGCTTGGTTGCGGATTATGGCCCGGAACCGTTGGATCAATCCTCTAGCTATAGCCAGCTTCGGCACATTCGTCTCGAGTGTTACAACAGTGATGGCCTCGTCTCTCGAGAGGCGATCTCGTTCGGCTGCCATCAAGCGGGCGATGGAACGCGCGGAGGGAACCCGACGTGGCGCGCCCGACGGGCTCATCTCACTGCGCCGACGCCGCGCCGCCCATTCCCCAACCACGCGGAGGCTGCCGCGGAAACCTGCAGCTCTTATCAATCCTTGACGAACTGAGTGACAAACACCATCTCCTTGCCATGGATTTGCCGAGGCGGGGATGCGGTGGCCACGAATCGCGATCGAGCGGAATTGGAAGCGCGGCGTTTGCAAGGCGCGCGGTTGTTGCGCCAGGGTGTGAAACCGGCGGAGGTGGCGCGCCGGCTCAAGGTCAGCCGGACCTCCGTGTGGTGCTGGGAGCAAGCGCTCGATGCGAACGGGCAGCGCGCCTTGCGCAAAGCGGCTCAGTGGTACAATTTGCCTCCGCGATTTGGACCTGATACATGCGTAGGTAATTGGTCGGCAATAGACATTGAAAACATAGGTCTTTTTTCTTGCCATACGATTTTTAACAAATCGTGCAGTGACCCCTGCATCGCCGGCCCCCGGCGGAGGCTGACATCTGGCAATATTTTTGCGTTACACCGCTTTCAGTTCACCAGATGGTGTTGACGGTCGAACGCGCAGGATTCATCGGGCGGCAGCCGGGCGTTGCTCGCAGTATCGCACTCCTCGAGCCGCCACCGGAGCCACCGGACTTGACCGACCTCGACGGATGGAGACGCGCGGCGGAGGAAGGGCTGCTGGATTATCTGCCCTTGGAGGCGATCTTCGTTGCGCTCCAGGATCTCCCGTTCGAAACCGATCCGGCCTGCGCGACAAGCTCGCTAAGGCCCTGAAAGATGGGACCTACAGGCTGCTCCGGCGCCGTGTCGGCCGCAATCATCAATCGTCTGAATGGCGGCGCCGACATCATCGACCGGGATCTCTTCCAGGTCTTTGAAGCCCTCGCCTAACCCGGCCCGGCCGACGCGCAAGGATTTCGCAAAGCGTTCGTCCCGCGCCTCATGCTTCGCCTCAAAGATGCCATCGCCAAGGAAGCGCGCGAGTGACGAATACCCGGCGGTGATGACGCAGCGATGTCGGAATCCTGTTTGAACCCGCGTCGCTCGACTGGGTGCGCGACGTCGAGCATGAGATCAACATTGACCGTTTCCTCAAAACCTACATCCCCGACGACCGGAGGCGACTGGCCTTTCTCCTGTTTATGGACGAGTGCGCTACGGGTCGATCAGGTTCCAATCCATCGCGCAGGAAAAAAAATTTTAAATCGGATGTCGGCGGTCAGCGCCGACCGCCGCACATAAGTGAGGAGGGATGCAATTGCCACTTACCTTTCGTGCCCAGCAATGTTGGAGGAAGATATGGCTTCTGAGAAATGCAATTCTTTTGATGTCAGAACTGTTGATGCGAAAATTTTGACGGGATCAATCCAGAACGGCGTGTGGTCGCTTCCAGGCGTTCGGGAAACCCTGACCTTTGTGGGCCCCCCCGGTGACCCTGAGCCTCGGCGCCGATAGCGGCACGACCTCGATCACCGCCCAGATTGCCTCTCCGCAAAGAGAACATTCCCCTTCAAAGGAGCGAGTCCCATGAGTGACCCGCAAATCCCCGAACTTGAAAATATTCAACGGTCAACGCAGGAAAACAGCGAGCACCTCGCGGCAAGCCGCCGTGGTTTCTTCAAAGCGGCTGGAATCGGTGCGGCAGCTTGGGCCGCGAGTTCAGCCCTGCCTGGCACCGGCCTCATAGAGAAGGCAAAAGCCAAGGAAATTGACCCTCCCAGTCAGAATCCCAATCAGCGGGCAGCCGAATCCAACCAGGTCCGTATGACTACGTCGAGGATCGAGTCAGAGATCATCGAACACGCTTTTCCGCATCCGACAAATGGCGACGAAGAACGCTATCGCAATCAGGCCTTCGCCGGTAATTTCTCCAAAACTTTGCCTCACGATCCTGTCACTGGCCTGGTTGTTCCAAGCGCTTACACGGCTCTCCTCAACGCATTTCAACGCGGCACGCA
>JAFMSB010000270.1 GCA_017353815.1 Methylocapsa sp.
GGTCGTGGCGGCGCTCTGGGCGCTGCGCACCGCCCGTGGCCGTTCCATCAAAGCCCTCTGCGCCGAAAAACAGTGGCCGCCCTATACCTTCTTTCGCAAAAAGGCGAAGGCCCTCGCATTCATCGCAAACATGCTCAATGCCCGTGCCGTCCCAGTGGGCTGATCCCTGTCCGCGCCCAGCAAGCATTTCCAAATCCGAAAAGATACACTATTCCTGCCGCCATTCGTTCCCTGCCCGGCCGGAAACTCTAGTCCGGCCGGCGGACTTTGACTCAAAGGGTGCGGCTAAGCCAGACCGGCCGCGCCGCATAGGAGCAGGGGTAAAGGGCTGGTGGTGCGGTCTCAAAAGAGCCAGCGATGGCTATTTCTAGCGGCGCCCCTGGCTTTGGCACTTGCCGGCTGCGCGGGCGGCGTGCTCGACCCGCAGGGGCCGGTCGGCGCGGCTAACGCAAAAATCCTGCTCGACGCGCTTGGGGCCATGCTGCTCGTCGTGATCCCGACGATCGCCGCCGCTCTGGCCTTTGCCTGGTGGTTTCGCGCCTCCAATACGAGGGCGCGCTACCAGCCGGGCTTCGTCTATTCCGGACGCCTCGAGCTCGTGGTCTGGGCGATTCCGATCCTAATCGTCAATTTTCTCGGCGGCGTGATCTGGTTTGGCGCGCACGATCTCGACCCCTTTAGGCCGATCGCCGGGCAAAAAGACCCGCTCCAAGTGCAGGTCGTCGCGCTCGACTGGAAATGGCTGTTCATCTATCCCGAGCAGGGCATCGCAAGTGTCAACGAGCTTACCGTTCCGGCTGGCGAACCTGTCCATTTCTCTCTGACCTCGGCGGCCGTCATGAATATGTTTTTTGTGCCTCAGCTCGGCACCATGATCGCGGCGATGCCCCGAATGGCCACGCAGCTTCATCTCAAGGCGGACCATACCGGAGAGTTTTATGGGCAATCCACCCAATTCAGCGGCGACGGATTTTCAGACATGCATTTCACTTTGCATGCGGTGCCGCAGGATGAATTTGCACGATGGATTAAGACCGTGGAAGAGGGCGGGCCCTGGCTGGACCGCGCGGGGTACATGGAGCTTTTGCGCGAGAGCCAGAACGTGCGCCCCTTCACCTATCAATCGGTTGAGCCTGGCCTCTTCGACGATATTGTGGCCGGCCTGCTGCCGTTCGCTGAGGGTCCGGGCAGTGAAGGTGGCGGCCCGCCGGTCCGGCCCAGAGGCGCCAAATGAGAGTATTGGGCAAGCTCACCTTCGAGGCGATCCCGTGGAATCAACCGATCCCGCTCGTGTCGGGTTCGGTCGTGATCCTCATCGTCCTTGCCGTAATCGGATGGGTGATTCTCAAGGGCCATCTGCCTTACCTCTGGCGCGAATGGATCACGAGCGTCGATCACAAACGGATCGGCGTCATGTATGTGCTCCTGAGCCTGCTGATGCTGCTGCGCGGATTTATCGACGCGGTCATGATGCGCGCGCAACAGGCGCTCGCGTTTCACGCGCCCGGCTATCTGCCTCCCGAGCACTATAATCAGATTTTCTCGGCGCACGGCACGATCATGATTTTTTTCGCGGCGATGCCGCTCGTGATCGGCCTCATGAATTTTGCGGTCCCATTGCAGCTCGGCGTGCGCGACGTCGCCTTCCCAACGTTGAACTCCACGAGCTTCTGGCTCACGGCGACCGGCGCGCTCTTGGTCAACCTCTCGCTCGTGATCGGCGAATTCTCGCGCGCCAACTGGCTGCCGTACCCGCCGTTGTCCGAGCTGCGCTACTCGCCCGGCGTGGGTGTCGATTATTATCTGTGGGCCCTGCTGATCTCGGGCGTTGGCACGCTCATGACCGGGATCAACTTTGTCACCACCATTCTTAAGATCCGCACCCCCGGTATGAGCTATTTGCGCATGCCGATGTTCTGCTGGACGGCGCTCGCCTCGAATATGCTGATTGTCGCGGCCTTTCCGATCCTCACCGCGACGCTCGTTATGCTCGCCCTCGACCGCTATTTGGGCTTCCATTTTTTCACCAACGAAGCCGGCGGCAATATGATGATGTTTATCAATCTGATCTGGGCCTGGGGGCACCCGGAAGTCTACATTCTCGTCCTGCCTGCCTTCGGCATCTTCTCGGAGGTGATCTCCACCTTCTCTGGCAAACCATTGTTCAACTACCGCTCAATGGTGGCGGCAACCTTAGGCATTTGTCTTATCTCCTTCGTGGTCTGGCTCCATCACTTCTTCACCATGGGCGCAGGCCCCGACGTAAATGGCCTTTTCGGCATCGCGAGCGCAGTCATTGCGATCCCCACCGGCGTAAAGATCTACAATTGGCTGTTTACGATGTATGGCGGACGCATCCGCTTCGCGACGCCGATGCTGTGGTCGCTCGGATTCATCGCGACTTTTGTGATCGGCGGCCTAACCGGCGTGCTCCTTGCCGTAGTCCCGGCCGATTTCGTACTTCATAACAGCCTCTTTTTGGTTGCCCATTTCCATAACGTCATTATTGGGGCCGTGCTGTTTGCGGGCTTTGCTGGCGTCACCTATTGGTTCCCAAAAGCGTTCGGCTTCAGGCTGGACGAAGGCTGGGGCAAGGCGGCCTTCTGGCTCACATTCCTTGGCTTCTGGGTTGTTTTTGTGCCGCTTTATGCCGCGGGTCTACTGGGGATGACGCGGCGCCTGCAGCACTACGACGTGGAGATCTGGCGGCCGTGGATCCTGATCGCGGCCATCGGAATCGTAATCATGGCCTGCGCCGCCCTTTGCCAGGTGGGCCAGCTTGCGGTCAGCATCCGCCGCCGCAGCGCATTGAAGGACGAAACGGGCGATCCCTGGAACGGGCGTTCGCTTGAATGGGCAACGCTGTCTCCCCCGCCCGCCTTCAATTTCGCCGTGCTCTTCAACGTGCACGGGGAGGAGCCCTATTGGAACATCAAGCAACGTGCGATCGAAGTTCAGCGTCTTCCGGGAGAGCCAAGGTACGAGGCGATCGAGCTGCCGCGGAACAGCCCGACCGGATTCATCACGGCCTTCTTCGCCACCGTCACGGGATTCGCGCTGATCTGGCACATTTGGTGGCTCGTGGGCGCGGGGCTTGCCGCCGCCTACGCCGTCTTCGTATGGTTCGCCTGGCGTGACATCGAGGAGTACAAGATCCCGGCGGAGGAGGTCGCCCGGATCAACCGGGCGCTCCGGCAGGCCCGGGCAGAGCGGCTTGCCCGGTACTCCCGCGCCGGAGCTGAAACGGACGCGGCCGGAGAATTGCCGGAAACGCCGGGGCTTGATCCTCACAAGCTCGGGCATGCCGGTACTGAGCTCGTCTCGAGCGATGTTGCCCATGCTGAAATCTATGCGACCGGGCACGGGGAGGGGGGCCCCGCCTCCAAACGCGTGATCACCGGCTATGGCTTCTGGCTTTTCCTGGTGAGCGACATTATCATGTTTTCCGCCTTCTTCGCGGCGCACGCCGTCTTGCAGACGGCAACCGCGGGCGGGCCGGCCGGGCGCGAGCTGTTCGATCTTACGAGCGTCGCAATTCAGACAGCTTGCCTCCTTGCCTCAAGCTTCACTTGCGGCCTTTCGGCTGTGGCAACCGATGCGCGCAGCCAGCTCGGGACGCAGCTCGCTCTTTTGATCACGGGACTCCTCGGCCTCGCCTTCCTGGTT
>JAFMSB010000271.1 GCA_017353815.1 Methylocapsa sp.
ACGGCACGTGCTTTCCTTCTAAGGAACTCTCCTGCCTCTTTCAAAACAGGTAGCAGATCGGAGTTTTCCTCGCCCCAGAGTGCAACTTTTCCGGTTGGATCGCCGAGACGAGATGCTCCACACTGCAGGACACCCAACCTTGCTGGAGGGTGACTGTACACATGCTTCACAGATAAGGGCAGATTGTGCTGATCCTTGTGAGTCCCTGACTCGACGTGCTTAAAAGCGTGCGCGACACGATCAACTATGGCAAATTCGTCGGACTCTTTTCTAAATTCCTTGCGGCCATTCCTCCTAACAGCCTCCTTTGGAAAAAGATAATCGAGGGTGTGGAAGGCTACGACGCACGCAAGAAAGGCGTGACGGCGTGAATAAGGATATTTCTCGAAGTCGGCGATAGTCGGCTCAACAAATTGTTCTAAATAGGTAGGCGCATCCACGGTCTTAATCTCGCTAGCATGATCTTGATTGAACGGCTCGCTTCCGGCAACGGTCCCGAGCAGTCTCACTCCGGCAGGAAATTCATCGCGACGCCATTGATGCAATAGCGCAAATGCGAAGGCGGCGGCCCATCGGGAAAGACATGGCCGAGATGGCTGCCGCAGCGGCTGCAATGCACCTCGGTCCGGACCATGCCAAAGCTTTTGTCCTCCGAGGTCTCGACCGCGCCCTCGATGGGATCATTGAACGAGGGCCAGCCGGTTCCGCTCTCAAACTTCCGCGTCGAGGCAAAGAGTTTTTGGCCGCAGCCAGCGCAAACGAAAACGCCCGGCCGCTTTTCGGAATTGAGCGCGCAGCTGCCGGGCGGCTCCGTTCCGTGGCCGCGCATCACGCGATATTGCTCCGGGGTGAGCAGGCGGCGCCATTCCTCGTCGGAATGCGTAACTTCAAATGCTTTGGCTCGCATGGCCATCGCCTCAAACATCCAAATTCGCGACGTTGAGCGCGTTTGCTTGGATGAACTCGCGCCTCGGCTCGACCACGTCGCCCATCAGTTTGACAAAAATGTCGTCGGCATCGTCGGCCTCTTTGATTTTGACCTGCAAGAGCGAGCGCGCCTCGCGGTCGAGCGTCGTCTCCCATAGCTGATCGGGGTTCATTTCGCCGAGCCCCTTGTAGCGCTGAATCTGGGTTATTCCTTTTTGGCCCGCCGCCATCACCGCTTCCAAAAGATCGTTTGGCCCAAATACCTTGGTTTGCTCGCCTCTGCGCAGAAACAGGGCGGGCTCCTCAAACAGGGCGTGCAGCGATTGCGCGTGGTCGTTGAGCCTGCGCGCCTCGAGCGATGCCAAAAGCGGGGAATCGAGGATGACGGCCTGGCGCACGCCCCGCAGCTCGCGGGTAAAGATGTAGCCGCCGTTTCCAATCGCGCCCCGCCAGCCGCGCTCCATGTCCTCGGCAAGGGCATCGAGGCGGGCGGCGATCTTTGCCGCACAGTCCCGCGCTCCGGCCTCGTCTTCTGCCGCGACCGGTTTTAACGCGCCTTCGATCGCCCCCTGTTCCACCGCCCTGCGGTCATAGCGGGAATGAAGCGAGGCCAGCATATGGCGCACGGCTCGCGATTCTTCGATCACCGCACGAAGATCCGCGCCCGCGCGCTCTTCGCCGTTCGAAAGCCGCAGCACCGCGCCCTCGGCGCCGCTCGAAATCAAATAATCCTCACGCGCCCGCTCGTCTTTCAAATATTGCTCGGAGTTGCCGCGCTTGACCTTGTAGAGCGGCGGCTGGGCGATATAGAGGTGGCCGCGCTCGATCAGCTCGGGCATCTGGCGGTAGAAAAAGGTGAGCAGCAGCGTGCGGATATGCGCTCCATCGACATCTGCATCTGTCATGATGATAATCTTATGGTAGCGGAGCTTGCCGGGGTTGAATTCGCCATGGCCGATCCCGGTGCCAAGCGCGGTAATAAGCGTGCCGATTTCCTGGCTCGAGAGCATTTTGTCGAAGCGCGCGCGCTCCACATTGAGGATTTTTCCGCGCAAGGGAAGCACGGCCTGATATTCCCGGTTGCGGCCTTGCTTGGCGGAGCCGCCGGCCGAATCGCCCTCGACCAAAAATAGTTCCGCCTTGGCGGGATCGCGCTCCTGGCAGTCGGCAAGCTTGCCCGGCAAATTGGCGACATCGAGCGCGCCTTTGCGGCGAGTGAGCTCGCGGGCCTTGCGCGCGGCTTCCCGCGCCTGCGCCGCTTCGACGACCTTGCCGACAATGACACGGGCCTCTTGCGGGTGCTCTTCAAACCACGCCCCAAGCATTTCGTTGACGAGTCCTTCGACCGCGGGCCGGACCTCGGAGGAGACGAGCTTGTCCTTGGTTTGCGAAGAGAATTTTGGATCGGGAACCTTGACCGACAGAACACAGGTGAGACCCTCGCGGCAATCATCGCCGTTGAGATCGACTTTTTCGCGCTTGGCAAGGCCCGGGCGCTCGGCATAGCCGGTCACCTGACGCGTGAGCGCCCCGCGCAGGCCGGCGAGATGGGTGCCGCCATCGCGCTGCGGTATATTGTTGGTAAAAGCGAGGATGTGCTCATGGTAGGAATCGTTCCACCAAAGAGCCGCCTCAACAATGATTTTATCGCGCTCTCCCTTGATCACAATGGGGTTAGTAATCAGCGGCGTTTTGGCGCGGTCAAGGTAACGCACAAAGGCGTCAAGCCCGCCATCATAATGGAATTCCTCGCGCTGGATCTCGGCGCTGCGGAGATCGGCAAGCTCGACGCGCACGCCGGAATTTAAGAAGGCAAGCTCGCGCAGGCGGTGTTCGACAGTGGCATAGTCGAAATCCACCATGCTGAAAGTCTTCGGTGAAGGCAGGAAAGTGACCTCCGTCCCGCGCTTCGGCTTGCCGTCGATTCCGGGAGCGGGTCCGGTGACCGTGAGCGGGCCGGTGGCGTTGCCATCTTCGAAACGAATCCCGTGCTCTTTCCCGTCGCGCCAAATCCGCAGGTTCAACCAGCTCGAAAGCGCATTGACGACCGAGACGCCGACCCCATGCAAGCCGCCCGAAACCTTGTACGAGCTCTGATCGAATTTGCCGCCCGCATGGAGCTGCGTCATGATGACTTCCGCTGCGGAAACCCCCTCCTCGCTATGGATGCCGGTGGGGATGCCCCGCCCGTCATCGGTGACGGTGGCGGAGCCGTCCGGGTTGAGGGCCACGGATACTCGAGTGGCATAGCCAGCGAGCGCCTCGTCGATGGCGTTATCGACTGCCTCATAGATCATGTGATGGAGGCCCGAGCCATCGTCAGTATCGCCAATATACATGCCCGGGCGTTTGCGCACGGCATCGAGCCCGCGCAGAACCTTGATGGATTCAGCGCCATAGGAAGGTTCTGTACCGAGGATCACGGGCGGCACGGCGCCGCCATTTTCGGCCATTCGGGAGAAAAACTTCCGGTTGCGGAGAATGATTGAATCGAAGGATTTGATTATATCAGAAGTGCTGCGAAAAACATGCTTTTTCGCGCGTTCTGGAAGTGCCGCGGCCTGTGGAAAAGGGATGCGGAAGCTTTCCCCAAAGCGCGGCCCGCTGGTGCTCCCGCCCCACGCTTTTGGCAGGGTGCTGCGCGGAGGGCCAGCCTCGCTCCGCTTAAGGCAGGCCGCTCGGGCCAACTGCGCAATTGCTAAGTCACGGACTCGGCTGGGGTCTCGGAAACCCGGCG
>JAFMSB010000272.1 GCA_017353815.1 Methylocapsa sp.
CGCCCAGCCCATATAGGGCCACCAAGGATAATAGCCGAAATGGTAACGCCACCACGGCCCTGGCCCGTAAAACCCATAACCGGGGCCCCACCAATAACGCCGCCAGCTCGGGTGGCAGCGGTATGGGTGGCAGCGCGCGGGTTCCACGCTTTTCGCGATACCGGCGGAAGTAGCGAGCGCCGCTTCTTGCCCGCTCGCCGGCATGGCCGTGGCGGGCTTTGCGGCAATGCCAAGAGCACCAAATCCGATACCGGCGGCTAAAAGGAACTTGAGACCGCTTTGCATTTCTTCCTCCATCTGGCTGGCTTGCCGCCGCGAGGCTGCATTCCGCGCCTGACAAGCTGCCGCCATCGTGATACGCAGGTAAACAAACCGCCCATAATCTACCTTCGTTACGTGAAGACGAAGGGGAGAACTAAGGAGTTAACTCCCGGGCGACACGGAAGCCGAGAGTGTCGAATTTGACATTAATATTACGCTTTACACGAAGTGCGGATCGAATGAGTCCGGTATCGTTGCGGTAGGAGCCGCCGCGGGCGACGCGGAAGCTTCCATCGCCGCCCCCGAGCCACGCTGAGCCGTCCGTTGGCGCGCCCCCGTAGTTATCGTGCCAGACATCTTCGACCCATTCCCAAACATTGCCGTGCATGTCGTAAAGCCCGAACGCATTTGGCTTGAACGATCCGGCCGGGGCCGTTTGGTGGCGATACCTGTGGCTGCCGCAGCCATCGCAGTTGGCGTTGCCCTCGCCAGGTTCGTCGCCCCAAGAATAGCGAGTTGTGGTGCCGGCCCGCGCGGAATATTCCCATTCGGCTTCTGTCAAAAGCCGGTAGTCCTTGCCGGTCAGCCGCGAGAGCCACCGTGCATAGGCTGTGGCGTCGTCCCAGCTCACATTGATCACTGGCATATTCCCGCGCCCCCACTCGTCTGCGGCTCGCTGGCAAGCAGTCGCAGCAACGCAGGCGTCCCATTCGTCGAATGTCACCTCATATTTGGAGACAGCGAACGGCTTGGCGAATGTCACTTCGTGCTGCGGGGTTTCCGCCGCCTCTCTCTCGCTGTCGCTCTCTGGTGAACCCATGAGGAATTTGCCAGCTGGTACAATGATCATTAGGGGGCAGCCCTCGGCGCAGTCCGTGAAGGCTGATGCCTGCGCGAACCTCGTCTGGCTGGCTCGAGCAGCGGCAGCAACTAAGCCGCTCCCGTGCTCCAAGCTGCACTGCAGCCCTAGCATACTCGTGAACACGTAGAAATAGGAACGGACTGGCGGACTAAGTTTGTGCATCGGTCTTACGAGACCGTCCCTTCATGCATGGCCTCGGCGGGAGCCCGGGGCGGTGCTGCATAGGCCCGTTTTGCACGCGGATTTCACAGCGCAATATATTCTAGCGCACCGGCGGCGCATAAAGAAGCCCGCCTTTTGCCCAGAGTGCGTTCATGCCGCGTTTGATCTTGAGCGGCGAGTTCTCGCCGAGATTGCGCTCAAAGATCTCGCCGTAATTGCCGACGAGCTTGATCGCGCGATAGGCCCAATCCGTATCGAGCCCCATTTTCTCTCCAAAATTGCCCTCAAAGCCGAGCAGCCGTTTGATGTCCGGGCTCTCGGATTTTGCCTTTTCGTCCACATTCTTCGAGGTCACGCCCAGCTCCTCGGCGTTGATCAGGGCAAAACTCACCCATTTCACGATATTGAACCAGCGGTCGTCGCCTTGCCGCACCACCAGCCCAAGCGGCTCCTTAGAAATGATCTCGGGCAAGACGATGTTTGCGTCCGGATCGGCGAGCGCCATGCGTCCGGCATAAAGATCCGAGGCGTCGCCGGTATAGGCCTGGCATTTTCCGCTATCATAGGCCTTGATGGCGTCATCCGCAGTGGCGAAGGCGAGCGGCTTGTAGCTCATGCTATTGACCTGAAAGAAATCGGCGAGATTGAGCTCCGAAGTTGTGCTTTGCTGCACGCAAATCGAGGTGCCGGAAAGTTCGAGCGCCGAAGAGACGCCAAGTTTATTTGACACCAGGAATCCTTGGCCGTCGTAGTAAGTGATGCCGGTAAAAAGCAAGTCTTGTCCCGTCTCGCGCGAGAGAGTCCATGTGGTGTTGCTCGCCAAAACGTCGATTTTGCCCGAACGGAGCGCCTGAAACCGGTCCTTGGCGGCAAGGGGCACGAATTTGACTGTTCCCGCATCGCCAAAGATCGCGGCCGCGATCGCACGGCAAAAATCGACGTCAAATCCGGCCCAGTGGCCTTGCCCATCGGGCAAACCGAATCCGGCAAGCCCCGGATTGGAGCCGCAAATCAAAAGGCCGCGTTTCTTGACTGCCGCGAGCGTATCGGCCTGCGCCGCCGCGGCCAAAGCAAGAAGGGCGGCAAACGCAAGGGCGGTTTTTCTGGTCATATAAATTCGTTCCCAAATCGTCCGTAAAGATGAGGGCTCCGGGGCGCAGCCACGGCGCCGGCGTCCCCGGGGTTCTCCATGTTAAGCTTGACGGCGGCGCGATGAAACCTGCAGTTTGCGGCGCATATTTGACTGGAGGAAGAATGGAAGGAACCACGCCACGGGAGCGCGCCCCATGGAAGCGGCGGACGAAATTGGTTCACGCGGGACGCCGCCCGGCAGAACAGCTGGGCTTTGTTAACACGCCCATCTATCGCGGTTCGACCGTGCTTTTCCGGACTTTGGAGGATTTTTACACGCGCAATGCGCGCTTTTCCTACGGGACGCAGGGAACGCCGACCACGGAAGCCTTGGAGAGCGCCTGGTCCCAATTGTGCGGCGCGGCCGGCACCGTTCTCGCGCCATCGGGCCTGGCCGCGGTCGCTTTGGCGCTCCTGACGGCCGCCAGATCGGGTGACCACATTCTTGTGACCGATGCGGCCTATCGCCCTACCCGTAATTTTTGCGCAACAATTTTGACCCGGCTTGGAATCGAAACCACTTTTTATGATCCAATACTGGGCGCAGCGATCGAGTCGCTAATACGGCCAAACACGAGCGTTATCTTTCTCGAATCGCCGGGCTCGCAAAGTTTCGAGGTCCAGGACGTGCCGGCGATTGCCGCGCTTGCCCGCTCGAAGGGGATTTGCACCATTGTCGACAACACCTGGGCAACGCCTTTGTTTTTTCCCCCGCACGAGCGCGGCGCCGATATGGCGGTGGAAGCAGGGACAAAATATCTCTCGGGCCACTCCGATTTGCTTCTCGGGCTTGTCTCCGCCAATGCCGAATGGTTCCCGAGATTGCGCGCTAACTTTGATTGCTTTTCCATGTGCGCCGGGCCTGAGGACGTTTTTTTGAGTTTGCGCGGGCTGCGCACGCTTGAGCTACGGCTCAAGGAGGCCGAGCGGCACGCTCTTTCTCTTGCGAATTGGCTGAGCGGGCGCAAAGAGGTGGTGAGGGTTCTGCATCCGGCGCTGCCTGCTTGCCCGGGACACGAATTGTGGAAGCGCGATTTTTTGGGCTCCTCAGGTTTGTTTTCGGTGCTGCTTGCGCCTTGCTCGCGCGCGGCGCTCGGCCTCATGCTCGACGGGCTTGAACTCTTTGGCATGGGCTATTCCTGGGGCGGCTACGAAAGCCTCGTCATTCCTTTCGACTGCCGCGGCTACCGCAGCGCCACGGCATGGGATCCGCCGGGCCCCGCGCTGCGCTTCTCC
>JAFMSB010000273.1 GCA_017353815.1 Methylocapsa sp.
TCGCAGCCCGTGCCGAGGAGCGACGCGCCGAGAATGAGCTTGGTTTCCGCATCGACAAGGATCTTCATAAACCCCTGCGTCTCGCCCTTTTCGACGGCGCGGCCGACCCGCTCCATCGGCCGTGTTGCAATGAGGGCGGGCCGGCCCGAGGCGCGCACTTCCGCCTCCGTCATTCCGGCGCGGCCCAAGGGCGGGTCGATATAGAGATTGTAGGCGGTTATGCGGTCCGTGACGCGGCGCTCTTCGCCATCGAGCAAATTCGCCGCAACTATCTCGAAATCATTGTAGGAAGTATGAGTGAATGCGCCGCCGCCGTTGCAATCTCCAAGGGCAAAGATGCCTGGCACATTTGTCTCAAGGAAATCGTCGACCTCGATATAGCCCTTTGTATTGACGGCTATGCCCGCCTTTTCGAACGAAAGATCGTCCGTGTTCGGCCGTCTGCCGGTGGCGATAAGCAAATGCGAGCCGGTGACCTTCTCCGGCCCTTCCGGGCAGCGGACCTGCACCGCAATTTCGTCGCCGTTCCTTGCAATCGAAAGACATTCGGAGCCGGTGTGCACGGCGATGCCTTCGCGCTTCAGAATTTCCGCCACTGCGTCCGAGACATCTTGGTCCTCGCGAGCGATCAAGCGCGGAGCAAGTTCAATGACCGTCACCCCGCTGCCGAAACGCCGGTAAATCTGCGCAAACTCCAGGCCGACATAGCTGCCGCCAACGATAATCAGATGGCGCGGGAGAAAATCGATGTCCATCATCGAACTGTTGGTGAGATATGGGACTTGATCAAGCCCCGCGATCATTGGCACCGCGGCGCGCGCTCCCACATTGATGAAAATTTTATCCGCGCTCAAAAGCTCGTCCCCCGCCATCACCTCCTTTGCCGAAGCGAACCGCGCATGGTCCTCATAGACCGTGCAACCTTTGAGATTCTTCAAATAGGTTTCGACGCCGCGCGTCGATTTCCCGGAAACAGCATCCTTGCGCGCTTTCACGGCTTTCATATCCACGCCGGGCGCGCCATTTATGGTCACCCCGTAATCGGCCGCGCGCCGCGCCAAATGCGCCACATAGGCGCTTGCCACGAGGGTCTTGGTTGGAATGCAGCCGGTATTGACGCAGGTCCCGCCAAAATATTTGCGCTCGATAATGGCAACATCCATTCCAGCGCTGGCAAGGCGCCCCGCCAAGGCTGGCCCCGCCTGCCCGGTTCCGATTATGACCGCATCGTGCTTCGCCATGGCTTTCTCCCAATTGGCCCGGTATCCAAGGCGAAGACATGGGGCACGGCGGCGAACGCGGCAAATGCTCGCTGGTTTTTTGAATCGATAAGCAGCGGTTATCCAGCCGCTAGTGCCGACGGAATGCTATTCGTCTAGCTCGGGATAGTGGCGGAAAATCCCCTGCTCGTTGAAGGGAATACGCCGCGGGCTTTCAAGATAGGCGCGAAGCCCCGGGCGCTGGGCGACGGCGTGATGCAGGAATGCCACGCGGGGCGCGCCGGCAAGCACCTGGCTCATCCTTCGCGGAAAAGCGTAGTTAAGGCCTTCGACAAGCTGGAAGAGCGACAAATCGGCATAAGTTACTGTGTTGCCGGCAAGCACCCCCGGGCCTTCGGGATTGCGGGCAAGAATATGCTCGAACCAGGCGAAATATTTGGGAATCCGCTCCTTGCGAAAATTTCCGCTGCGGCGCCTGGCTTCCGTTTTTTGCTCTTCGTAATAAAGCTCTCCGCTTATGGGATGGTGGGTATCATGGGCCTCGCCCACAAAGTCGGCGATGGTGAGCTGGATCTGATGGACCCAAAGCCGCTTCACCTCGTCGGCCGGCGCAAGGCCTAGGCGCGGACCGAGATAGAGCAAGATGTTCGCGGTCTGGCCAATAAGGATATTGCCGTCCTTGAGGAAAGGCGCGGCAAAGGATGGGCGGATAATATCGGTCCGCTCCAGAAAATCCATGATCGCGGCAGCGCCGCCACCCTCGCTCTCCGGCTTGCGGGCAATATCCTCGTAATCGGCACCCGCGTCTTCGAGCGCAAGGCGGACGAACTCGCCGCGCCCTTGAATTCCGGGCCAGTAGTAGAGCTCGTAGGCCATCGGAATTTTCCTCCATGCCTTCGCGCCTCACGCGCAGGGTTTCGTAGCCGGGGCGGTGGAATGGGGCCAGCAAAATCCCGCGAGCTCGCCGCCGGCCAGGCGAATATCGAAGCATCCTCCGCGGACCCTTCCTGCGGCAATACAATAGCAGAGCTCTATAGACCAATCCCGGAGCTAAGGAAATGCGAGCGCCTTGAGTCATCCCGGCATTTGCTCCTGGGGCATCAATATGCCGGCATCGGCGACATTTATATCGGCGATCCCGCAAAGTCCCATGGTGACGCTGAGCTCCTTCGCAATGACCTCAAGGCAGAGGCGCACGCCGCTCTCGCCGAGCGCACCCAAACCGTAGAGATAGGCGCGTCCAATGAGGGTGCTATCGGCACCGAGCGCAATCGCCCGCAATACATCCTGCCCGCTCCTGATTCCGCCATCGAACCAAATCTCCGTTTGATCTTTGACGGCTTTGGCGATCTGCGGCAACATGCGGATCGAGGAAGGCGCGCCATCGAGCTGACGGCCGCCATGGTTGGATACAACGATGGCGTCCGCTCCCGCATCGACCGCGCGGCGCGCATCCTCAGCCTCCATGATTCCTTTGAGCACCAGCTTCTTGTCCCATAACCGGCGGATCCAGGCGATATCGTCCCAAGTGACGCGCGGATCGAATTGTTGCTCTATCCAAGCAAGAAGCGAGGTTATATCGTCGACGCCGTCCGTGTGGCCCGTGAGATTGCCGAAGCTCCGGCGGCGGGTGCGCAGCATGTTGAGGCACCAGCGTGGTTTCGTGGCCATATCGGCGAGGCCGGCGATCGCCAGTCTCGGCGGAACGGAGAGACCATTGCGCAAATCCTTGTGCCTCTGACCAGAAATCGGAAGATCAAGCGTCACAATCAGCGCGCAGCACCGGGCCTCCTTTGCCCGGGCGATGAGGCGCTCGACGAAACCCCGGGCCCGCATGACATAGAGTTGAAACCAAATGGGCTTTGTGGTGCTGGCGGCGACCTCCTCGAGCGAGCAAATGCTCATGGTCGACAGGCAAAACGGTATTCCGAATGATTGGGCAGCGCGCGCTGCCAGGATTTCGCCGCCAGCGTGCAGCATGCCGCAGAGCCCCGCGGGAGCGAGGGCGACCGGCATGGCCACATCCTCGCCGGCCATTCTGGAACGCAGCGAGCGATTCTCGACATTTACGGCAACCCGCTGCCGGAAGCAGATAGCGGCAAGATCGCGCTCGTTCGCGCGGTAGGTGCTTTCGCTAAAAGAGCCCGAGTCCACATAGTCATAAAACATCCGGGGGACGCGTCTGCGCGCTAAACGGCGCAAATCCTCGATGCAAGCAATGGCCTGGCTTCGGCGGCGGGATTTGTGCGCCACCTTTGAGCCCCGTTGGGACATGTCTCCGGGCTGCCTCCCATCTTTGCCTGGTTCCGCGGCGGCTTGCCCGCCTCGCGCTTGGCTACACCGTATGCGGTTGCCTCTATTGTTTCAATTGCCAGTCACCCAGCGCGTGCGATGAGTACGGCAAGGAATCGCGAAATCCAGATTCGCTGCT
>JAFMSB010000274.1 GCA_017353815.1 Methylocapsa sp.
GACTCTGCCTGATGGTATCGGCGTTGGTATCTCAATCTCTCGACCACGAGAAATCATCATGATATCTGACGGTTAGCGAGAAATCGAGATTCCCCTGGCACCAAGCTGCGCGCGGCAAAGGCACTCGCCTTACCTTCTCCGGTAAAAGTAGGCGAGGTAAATGAGGCCGCCCACGCCGGCGGCCACAAGAATGAAATCAAGGAGCATTCAAAACCTCCCTGCTGCAATTGCGGCTAGTCCGGGCTGCCAAATTGAGCCCGCCTTAACCAAAATGTGGCAGTCTCACAGGCTGGCCGCAACCATGTCCCAAGGTCAAGCTATGCCGGAGGCAAGGCGAAGCGAACGGGTAAGAGCGCTTCTCGGTGCGAAGATCATCTTCAACAACCGCATGTCGGTCATCGACTGCGTCGTGAGGAATATTTCTTCGTCCGGAGCTAGGCTCGAGCTCGATGATTCTCTGGCTATTCCGGGCGAATTCGAACTTCACATTCCGCAGAAAGGTTGCTCCTACAGCGCGCGCGCAGTGTGGCGAAACAGCGAGGCCATGGGTGTGAAATTCGGCGAGCCCGCGGAGTCTCAAAGCTCGCCCAAATCGCGCTTGCACCGGCTCGAAGCCGAGAATGCCCGGCTGCGCGAGCAAATTCGCATTCTGAGCAAAAGGCTTGCCGAACTTGGCTATGATCCCGGCTCGCCAGCATGAGCGCAGCGCAGTGAGAAACCTCCGCGAATTTCTCTGGGTCCTAGTCACCATCGCCGCTGTGGGGCTCCTTATGACCGCGATCGTGCGGATCGTGCTCAAGTAATTCACCGGCAGGTTTGCCAAATGTTGGTTAGATCCATTCTTAAAATGTTTCACGTTTTCTCATCGCGGCGGGTTCGTCTAGGGTGCTTTTTGGCGTTTCGGATGCGCCGGATGCGTTCCTCGGCACTGATGTGGCGGCGGCCTCAGGCATTGCGGGGTCGCAGTCAAGCCCGAAGCCGCCATCCACGCCTTAAGCTAGCATCCAAAGACGATCACAACCACCCGGTGCTCGTCGCTTCGACCCCGTCCCGCGAATGCAGGGCAGGGCTAGCGGCGCCTCGTGCCGGCTCAGGCGAAAAAGGAAGCGGCGAGAACCGGGGGTGAAGCTCACAGCCGAGGCCGGGCAATCTCAGGCATGTTTCGCTCTCCGCCGGGCCTTTTTGTTGCCTGCCGCGCGCCCAGCCTCGCCAAGCCGCCCAACTGCTTCAGCACAAAACGCAATGGAATGAAAATTTGCTCGCGCCCGGTGGCTCCGGCAGCGGCCAGCGTCCGGCAGCCGGCATTAAGCTGGCCACCGGTTTGCTTCTTTCCCGCCAGCTTAACTTCTTCACGCGTGGCCATGGCGGGGAAAACCTTGCTTGCACTTAAGGCAATTGCATCATACTCATCCGCCGAATAGCCGCCCTCAGGCCAACGGCGGCACGCCAGCAGATATGTAAATCCGGCAAGTGTCATATCGATCGAATGATCTTCTTTGGATCGAAACATTTGCCGCCGCATTTCGCTATTTTTCGGCAATATATCCAGGATCCAAGAAAGCTCGCGCGGGTAAGCCTCTTGCGCTTCCTCTTCTAGCAGGAACTCAACTACGGTCTTGCTGTTAATCCAAACGGTAGACCCTGGACCATCGTCCATCTTGTTCCCCCTCTGCCATCTTACCCCCTTAGACGGATTGGCCTTCCCGAGCCTTGCGCCAGCCAGAGTAATGCGATAACGATATTACAGTCGTCAGACGTCACGCTGCCAGGCGCCTCCCCCGGGGGGAGAGCTGTTTCGTTGAGCGAGCAGCTTTGCCATTGCTCCGCCGCGAAGTCTGCCTCGCGCAGCTGGCGGTATTAGAAGGGGCAACGTGCAGCAGACTTGAATGTTCCAAATCCGGATTTGGGAGATTGCAAGGCCTGAAGCAAGCCATGCAATAAGAATTGAAACTTATGGCTTAATTGTGGCTTGGAACAGTTCGCCGCCTATCCCGTTCCCCGGCGGCAAAAATCTATTTCACTGCAAATCCCAGCTTGGTTTGTGTGCTCCGTTCCTGGATGGTGCGGATGGCAAATCCGCGCGCATTTGCAAGCTCTTGTTCTCCGGGACTCTTCGTTACCGCCTCCCCAAAAGGGCTAAGCTCGCGCGAAAGGCCGGCGCAAGCCGCTCATGTTTTTTCGCGCAAATTTGAAAAGCCAATCAGTCCAGTATAAGCTAAACTGGGCGGTTTACTCCGCGCGAGCAAATCTCGCTTCCTTGACGGGTCTGAACCCGTCCTGCCGGCAATGCAAAAACTGTCGAGTTGATACCGAAATCAAATCTTTGCAGTGGAGGAATATCATGACCAGCATAGATGTCTCCGAGATTCACAGGGCCTCAAGCGGCGAATCCTGTGCCCTGGATGAACAATCGGCAAGCGCGAAGCCTCTCTCATTCCCGCTCGTTGCGCGGCGGCAATTTTTGGAAGCGGCGGGGACAGTTCTCGCCGGGGGCGCGGCAGCCCTGCTGGAACCCCAGGAAGCCAGCGCGGATGCGGCTTCGATTATGATAGAGTATTTCAGCATTCTCGCTACGGGAGAGGCTTTGTTTGTCACCTTCTACGAAAATGCGGTCGCCAATGCAAACATACTCGGTCTTGGCGGCGAAGCGTTAAATGCAATCCAGGCCATTTTGGCCGAGGAGCAAATCCACTACAATTTCGCCGTGCGGAATGGCGGCGTGGCCGCAACGACGCATTTCAGCATGCCGCAGGGCGCCGAAACTTTCGAGGACCGCGGCACCTTTCTCGCAACTCAGCAGCTCGGCGAATTTTTGACCAACGCCGCGCTGAATGCTTGGATCAAGGACTGGGCAACGATGGGGAATCCGCGGCTCGCGCAGATTGGCGGACAGCTCCAGCAAGTGGAAGGTGGACACAGAGTCGTGGGACGCGTTCTTCTTGATGCCGAACCTTGGGACAACTGGGGATTCGGCCCTGTCAAGCTCGCAAGCTTTTTGGATGTGCCGACTGCAGTTACGCAGGCGGGGTTTTTAAGCCCGAAACCTGGCAATAGCTTCGCATTCCGGCCGGTTAGCCCAAATTTCCCTGGCGTGATCAATGCCTTCCCCTGACTTTGGAAATGCAATCAGCGGCTCGATTTTCCGCCTGATGAATAACCCGGCGCGGTGACTTTGGCGTAAACTGCGCGCGATGGCATCCGAAGGATGGAATCAGGCGTTAGAGCTCATTCCCGGCGCTACACTTGATGCGCAGCGCCGGGCGCATTTGGATCGGCTGGCAACCGGAGCGCAGCTTTCTCTCACTTCTTGTTGACGATTTCGTCGAGGGCTGACTCGAAATCCGCGATATTGCGAGCGCCTGCGCCGAAGTCAAATCGCCCGAGCCGGGCGGCGGAGCGAACATCGATCCGCGTCTGGCCCGAAAGCGGTTCAAGCCTGACCGTGATATCGGAGGGAAAGCGAAGCATAAAACTTTTTGCGATGGCGTCGATATGGCCCAAGCCCATCCGGCCGCCGGGCGCTCTTTTTTCGACAATCTGCCAGCCGTTTGCTGCGGCCGCCTTCAAGACGGCGTCAAACGATTCCCGCCCATCGAGATCGAGCAAAAGGGGCTGGATTTGCGGATAAGCGGTCAATTGCGCCTTGCGCG
>JAFMSB010000275.1 GCA_017353815.1 Methylocapsa sp.
AAACACGAAAAAAGCCGGATGCCAGACATAGCGCAATAATCCAAACCGGTCGGCAACTCGGCGCAGCGCGACCGTGACGAGCCAAGCCGCAACCATCATCAACGACATCGGCGCAACATACACGCCAAACAGGTTGATCTCGGTAAACCGCATCAGGATATTCTTGAGTCGAAGTACGAGCCATGCTGGCGCAGTGCATCAGAGATCGCAAGGATATTCCCGCGCGCCTGAAGAGCAAGAGATCCGGAAAGAGCGGCGAGCCGCTCGTCGAGCCGCGCGAGGCGGACGGCCGCAAGCGCGCTATTTCCCTGCGCAAAGGCATCCAACGCCGCGTCGAGGCCCGCGCCGAACCCGAGCGCGGAAGCGATGCGGCGAAGCCGGATGACTTCGCCGCCCGCTGCGAGCGCCGCCACGAGCTGCGAACGCTGCAGCGGCTCGGCCGCATCGGGCATTGCTGTGAGCCGGCCAAAGATGCGGCTCTCCCACTCGCCGACGGTCCATGAGACACGCTCCTTGGCGAGGCGGCGCAGATCGCGCAAGGTCAGTGCAAGGAGCCGCCGCGTCCGGAATGCCGGTGACAATGGAGGCAGCAAGAGAAACGAAATCGCGGCAGTGCTGCTTCCCGAGACGATCGCCAGCGCCGCGTTATAATATTGCTGGGTATCGTAACTCATAACATTCGCCGGGGCGAGGAGAGGCACAAAACCGAGTATCAGGGCGGAAGAAGGGACTACCAGCCTTGGCTGGGCCGTCAGAACGCCCGTCGCCATCAGAGCGCCAGCAGGTATGAGATAGAGGCCAATGGCGAGGCTGAAAGCCTCAAAGGTCTCAAGCCCCGGCAGGACTGCAAATGCGATAACCGCCGTCAAACTCGCTGCCAGGACAATTCCGATTGTGAAACCCAAGGCGGCCGCATAGGCCCGGTCGGCTTGAAGCGCCAATAGGAGGACCGAGATCGCAGCGAAGGTGATGGCCAGGGCACCATTCGGCCATTCAGTCACGACCCAGAAGAGTTGAACGATGCCGATTACGACGAACGCTCGGCCTGCATTAACCAGGGCGGGGAGCCAATCGGGCACGCGAATCTGGACACTGCCGCGCCCAGGAGGCGAATGCGCCAAAGCGGTGGCGAGCCGCGCCAGGCCATTGAGCGCATCGGAAATGCCATCGAGCAGCCTCGCTGTTTGGTCTGCGAGCAGCCGGAGCGGCGGTGTGGAAGCTGGTAGAGTTGCGAGTGTCCGCGCGGCCGTGTTACAGGTCTCACGTACATGGGCAGGATCGGCCAGCCATTGCGCGGGCACACCATTCTCCGCTGCTCGCAGCCCTTGTGGAGTGTTTTCCAGAACGGCGTTAGCCCCCTGCTGGGCCTCGCCGTCCGGCAGCCTAGCCAGCGCCACCGCTACCGTTCGCCAGCTCATAATGGCTGTGAGTAAGCCATCAACGGCCTTTTGCAGCACGGGCGAATGATAGCGGAGCTGGGAAGATTCTCCCTTCACCTCGTCGATGATGGGGTCGAGCGCGATGACCCGCCGGGCGAGCTCCCGCCGGACCGGCTGCGTCTCCGGCATATCCGGCCCGGCCAGGGCAAGCATACTGGTAAACCTGCCCGTGATTTCGGCCGAAAGCGCCGCGAATGATCCGGCGAGCCGGCGCCGCGCGGCGCCAAAGTCTGTCCCGGCGAGAACAATGCCAGCGCTCACAATACCGATGCAGATCTCGCTCGCTCGGTAAACTGCGAGCAGGAAGACCGTATCCGCGTCCGGGCCTCCTGTCGCGCCGAGCTCATCGCTTGCGATGATTGCCGCCGTGTAGCCGGCGAGCGCCGCCGCATAGGAGGCAAAATTGCGCAGAAGGGTGGCGACGAGCGCACAGACAGCGGCCCAGAGCGCCAGAGCGACGAGAAACGGCGCGCGGGCTTGCGGGAACAATGCCGTCAGCACCACAATGGCCACAGCTCCGACCATGGTGCCGATCATCCGGTACCATCCCTTTCGCAGCGATGCTCCAAGATGTGGCTGACATACGATCGCCGCGGAGGTTCCAGCCCAAAAGGGATTATCGAGCTCGAGCCAGAACGCGATGTAGAGTGCGAGACAAACGGAGGCCCAAAGACGCAACCCAAAGAGCAGCGGCGGACCCGCGGCCTTTGCCGCGTCGGCCAGCGCTTGGCTCCATCGGGAAAGAGCGCCCCGCGTTCCTATCCAGTCTGGGCCGCCGAAGGCATCCGCCATCGCTTCGAGGTTTATCGCCCCTTGGAATGGGGATTTTACACGAAAAGCGCGCTCACGTCTGGAATGTGGCTGCCTCCGCCGGGTATCATAGCGGCGCTTGGCGTTGCTCCCAATCAGCCGCGCCGCCAGGGCCGCTTTTCGCCGCCATCTGCGACTTATCCACGATTATCCACAAGAACATTTGACTTGAAACCGCATCTCCCCTACTTGTACACCTTATGTTCACAGAACATCCCACGATCAAATAGCAAACGACATCAGCGTGATGACGAAGCCACCCGCTTCTGCCACCCGCGGCAGGAAAACGCCGCACAAGCGCGGGCGCGGGGCGTTATCGAATGCATCTTCCCGCTTCGAGCCTCTGGTCCGCGAGCCCGATGAAGATTGCCACGGCCCCGAGGACGAAATTCCTCCTCTAAGAACGCATGTCGGGCGAGAAAAAGCAAAGTCGATCATCACCGAAAACGACTCGCCGGATATTTCGTTCGATCGCTCAATAAATCCCTATCGCGGCTGCGAGCATGGCTGCGTTTACTGCTTTGCCCGGCCAAGCCACGCCTTTCTCGGCCTTTCCCCGGGACTCGATTTCGAGTCCCGGCTTTTTGCCAAAGTGAATGCTGCCGAACTTCTTGAGCGCGAACTCTCGGCCCCTGGCTACCGCCCCAAAACCATTGCGATCGGCACGAATACCGACCCCTATCAGCCGATCGAGCGCAAGGTGCAGGTGATGCGCCAAGTGCTCGAAGTGCTGGCACGCGTCAATCATCCCCTCACCATCACGACGAAATCGGCCCTCGTTTTGCGCGACCTCGATCTTCTCGCCCCTATGGCCGGGAAAGGTCTCGTAAAGGTTGCCTTGTCGGTCACCACGCTTGACCCTTCGCTCGCCCGCAAGATGGAGCCGCGCGCAAGCACGCCAGAAAAGCGGCTCGAGGCGATTCGCGCGCTCGCAGAGGCAATAATCCCAACTTCCGTCATGGCCGCGCCCGTCATTCCGGCGATCAACGACGCCGAGATCGAGGCAATTCTCGCGCGTGCCAGAGCTGCGGGGGCGCGCCACGCCAATTACATCTTGCTGCGCCTGCCGCTCGAAGTCGCGGATCTTTTTTCCGAATGGCTGCAGGCGCATTTTCCGCAAAGACGGGAGCGCGTGCTCTCGCTCGTGCGCTCGACGCGGGAAGGCAAGCTCTATGACTCGACATTCGGCGCGCGAATGACCGGCTCCGGCGCCTATGCGCAGATGATCGCGCGAAGGTTCGAGGCGGCCTCGGCAAGGCTTGGCTTTGAGCGAAGCGCGCCGTTGCGCTGCGATCTTTTCCAGCCGCCGCCACGCGCGGGCGAGCAACTGCGGCTGTTGTGAAAACGTAGCGCGATTTATCCCATCTGAACGCACATCAAATTAATATTAATAAG